>JAGQPO010000575.1 GCA_020426665.1 Planctomycetales bacterium | reverse complement strand
AGAGTACGACGGTACGCCGGATCAGTTGCAGCAAAACTTGACGCAGTTCATCGGCATCGATTTGCGATACCGGTTGATAGATGCCAACAGTTTCGATCCGACCGGCCGCGGCGACACCCATGCCGACGGCACTCAGCACGCTGGCTTTGGGGTGATCGATGATCTTGCGAATCCCCAGTGCATCGGCAATCCGACAAAGGTGTTGTGCCGCGGCGCCGCCAAACCCGATCAAGGCGTGGTCACGCACATCGACACCGCGAGCCGTGGTGATCGCCCGCACCGCTTCGGCCATGTGAGTGACGGCGATGTCCAAAAACCCTTCGGCGAGAGTTTCGAGACGATCCGGAGGCGATGGCATTCGCCCAAGGACGTGATCGATACGTTCGCGAGCCGCCTCGGGCATCAGCGGAAACGGGAATCGGTCGACTCGCAGGCGTCCCAGTAGAACATTGGCATCGGTGACCGTCAGCGGTCCGCCGCGGGCGTAACATGCCGGCCCTGGTGATGCTCCCGCGCTGGCCGGTCCGACGACAAGACGACCGCCGACAAAATCACAAATGGACCCACCTCCGGCGGCGACCGTGTGAATGTCCATCATCGGCGTCATGACTCGCAAATCGGCGACCCTCGATTCATAGCGACGCCCGACTTGGCCATCAAAACGGCTGACGTCAGTGCTGGTCCCACCCATGTCCAATCCGATGGCGAGACGACAATCATGTTTTTGGGCAAAGTATTGCAATCCCACGACGCCGCCGGCCGGTCCCGACAAGACGCTGTCGCGCCCTCTGAATTCATCGCACCGGACCAGGTTCCCGCCGCTGGTCATCAATTGCAAATCACAACTGTGGCCTCCGAATTGACGTCGAATTCGACCCACATAGGCCGCCAAAATCGGATTCAAATACGCGTCCAATGTCGTCGTTTCGGCGCGCGACACCAATTTGATCAGCGGCGCGACTTCGCTGGACCGACTGATTTCGCTGAATCCCACGTCGCGGGCGATACTTTGGACGACGAGTTCATGGTCCGGATTCAGATGTGCGTGCAGCAAACAGATGGACAACGTTTCAACACCGGCCTTACGCAACGCTTCCAGTCCGATCGTAATTTCGGACTCGTCGATCGGCTCAATCGGCTGGCCGTCCGCGTTCATCCGACCGCGAATTTCCAGAACTCGCTCGGCCAGAGGCGGTGCCTTGGTAAACGCCAGGTCAAACAACTCCGGTCGATCTTGCTGGCCGATCAAAAGCGTGTCGCCGAAACCCTGGTTGATCACCAATCCGGTCGGGGCTCCGGACCGGGTCAACAAAGCGTTGGTCCCGCGCGTCGTTCCGACACGCGCCGTCATCGGCGGTAACTTCGTATCGATCGGGATACCGGTTAACAGGTGCGCGGCCAACACGGGTGCTTCGAGTTGACAATCGATTTCAAGGATCGCCCCTGAGTCGATTTGGGCGATGACCGATGCATCGATTTCCGCAAGCAACAACGAGGAATCCGTTGCATCGAACCCTGCGATCAAGCCGACGTTGTGGCTGACCCCATCAATCAGCAATGCAACCTTGGCAGAACGAAAGAAGTTGTCAGGCAGTTTTCGCCCGGAAAGCCCGCCCATCAATTCGGCCGGGATCTCAATTTGCACCGTCGCATCCTTCGGAGTCGACGTGACGTTGCAACGAATTTGCCCCGTCGACAGGACTTTGATGCAACCGGTATGGACATCGCCCGCATCATTCCACGTTGCCAGACAATCCGTGAATGTTCCACCGACATCGGCACAAACAAAGAGATTCGCAAATGACATGGTCAACGGAGGTAAGTTAGGACCGAGAGGGGGCAAAATATGTTCGACTTCTTTTTTGCAAAGCACCCGCTGGGCCGTTCAGACGCAACACGCGCCGGACATTTTTTCGCGCGTCATTGTTAGCGATTGAACAGCGCCAGACATTCGGTGATGTGATCCTGGTCGATCAGTGCGACCACGACGTCACCGGGCATCAAATGGTCGCTTGCTGTGGGAACGCGCACAAAACTGTCACGTTGGATGGCCGTGATCAGACATCGACCCGCCAGCGGCAAATCGGCGAGGGTTTGTCCGGTCACGCGGGCTCCTTCGACAATCTCCAACTCATAGACGGCGATTTTGCCGTTGGGCAATCGACTTTGGCTGATCACCGCACCCTGGTTTAAAAACCCCAGGATCTGGCGAGCGCCGACGTCACGTTCGCTGACGACGCGATCGATGCCAAGCTTTCCAACGACGTTTGCATAGTCGGGCCGTCCGACGACCGCTAAAACGCGACGCGAGCCCAACTCGCGGGCCTCAACACAGGCCATGATGTTACTTTCGTCGCTGCCGGTACAGGCAACAAAGTAGTCAGCCGATCCGCCGCCTTCGTCCTCCAAAACACTGCGACGGTTCGCGTTGGCATGGACCACCGTCATGTCGGGTAACAGTTTTGCCAATTGATCACAACGGTCGGCATCGTTTTCCAACAACGTGATTCGGTAATCGGTCGTCGGCAAGGCGCGGGCGATATGGAATCCGATCTCGCCGCCGCCGGCGATCAAGACGCTTTGACGTTTGGTCATTTTATTCGTCGACGCAAACAGCGGCCGACTCTTGTTGACCTCCGACGGCACTCCGATCAGGCTGACTCGGTCACCGACATGGATTTCGTCTTCGCCGCTGGCCAGCCACATGTCACCGTCGCGTTCGATCGACCCGATTCGAACGGTTCCGGGAAGCTTCAAATCGCGAAGCCGGTGATCGGTCGCCTGCGATTTCGCTTCGACTTCCATTTCGTAGACTTCCAGATGTCCGCGCGCGAAGTGTTCCAAAGGAATCGCATCGGGGTTACGAATCGCGCGGGCCAATTCGAAAGCACTCAATTGTTCCAGACTGAGCAGCGCATCGATCCCGAAGTGACTTTGATAATCGAATGTGCTGGAATCGCGAAAGGCGGGCGCGTAGACACGTGCCAGCGAACGTCGCGCGCCGAGCGCCTTGGCCATGCTGGCGGCAACCACGTTGACTTCGTCGTCGCCGGTGACCGCCAAACAGATGTCGGCGCTGCAAACATCGGCCTGGAATAAAACCGTACTTTGTGAGCCGCTGCCTTCGATGGCCCGTACATCCAACTCGCTGTTGATCTGCCGGACCCTGTCGGGATCAATGTCGATCACGGTGACGTCATGTCGCCGACGGCACAACATGTCCGCGATCCAGTGGCCGACCGTGCCGGCACCTAAAGTCAGTACACGCACTACAGCATCCAGTTGATGACCAGGAGGATGACGAAGATGATCGCCATGAAGGTCGTAATCCAACGCGCGGTGTAAAACGCGTGACTGAGGATCGTTTGTGTGTCTTCGTGACGCGTCGCGCCAAACACCAGCGAGATCGAAATGATCAGCGGCACGTAGTACATCAGGTAGGTGGGAGAAATCGAAATCATTGGCTGCTGTCTCCCAGTTGATTGGCTAACGGTTCTTGTTCGGCGTCTCGGCTGGAGCCCTCGGGCTTCGGAGGACTCTCTCCAGATGCTTCGTCTTTTTCGTCCTTCTTGCGTCCACTGATCGGAACGGACAGTGGACCGGAGTACGCGTCGTAGATGACAAGAATATTCAATAGTCCCGCGATCATGGTGTACCACGTTCCCATTTCATAACCCGCACCGTAGGTTGCATACCAGGCCGAGACTTCGTCGGTATGGTCTTCGATCACCGGACGCTGTGGCGGAGCCATGAATCCGCCCCACATTGGCTCGTACCCACGAACCGTCGTACCGTTCCTGGTCATTTTTCGCATGTGATTGCCTTGGACAAGCGCCGGCAACGCGGCGGCGCCGACACCGGCCTGCAAAATGTAGTGCCAGCGGCGATCCCCCGGCTGCCAGGACGCATAGACCACGTGGCCGCCCCCGAGTGCAAACCCCAACATCCATGTCGTCATGATGCACACCAGGTACAAGCTGCCCTTGGTGTGACGGCCCTGATAGTAATGCCCTGCACCGGGCAACAGCCAAGCCAAGAACGCCGCAAGCGTGCGGTTCTTGAGGTCAATTTTTTGGCTGTCGACTTGGATAACGTTTTCGCTGGAGGCCATCGGTGATGCGTTGACTGGTGTTGGTCGGAAGATTGACAACAGAAATTCAATCCGGAACTCCGTTGATCACGGACCGGCTTCCCGTCGGGAGGCATTTTGCGGGAAAGTGCCGGCCAGCGATAGTCGAGTGGATTTCGACATTGACTGATCGCCCCGCCGATTGGTACCCAACTCCTGAATCGATGCATCAGGGAGCGTCGATTCGATCCGACCCCCGAAAATCCCACGCTCTCGAAGACGCGACATGGACGCCAATCAAACTGCTGGAATGACCAAAACAACTTTCCAATCCAATTCACGACTCGGAAACACCTTTCCCGCCAGGGCTTCGGCGAATTCGAACCGCGCACGGGCATCATTCGCAAACGCAACTGGTTTCTTGGTTTTGACGACCTTCAGCATTTTCACATGCGGTTGCGGCAGCAAATCGGACCAGGCTTCGGCGCCACAATCCGGTGCTGCTGAACAACAAATCACGCAAAAGTCGGCGGAATTGGAACCGACCGAGATCGTTAGCCAGTTTTTGGATCTCGTTCGACGGGGCGGTCAAGACGCCAGTTCAAACGAATTGCTGACCAAACTCGCTCAGCAGGAATTAAAACGAATCGGCCGCCCCTTCGAATTTCCCGGCTCACCCGACACCACCTTCGAAGTCCGCCAAGCTTTTCCCGTGCCCGACCACAATGACATGGTCTGGGTTCACACCTACCTGACTGAACCGAGCCAAACCGGGGAGAGCCTCCAATACGAAGTCGTATGGACGCTCCGCAAAGAAACGGTGGGATGGCGCGTCAGCGGGTTTGTCATCGACCAGGGCGATGGACTGGAACCGTTACAGTTTGACTTTGAAAACGGCGACGAAATGGCGGCACGGTTGGCATCGTTGGAATCCACTGAAGAACCCGTCAATCGCTAACTTTTCAAACTCAATTTGAGCCTATCGCCTATCAATCTGCGCAAAATCGAGTCCTGAACCGCTCGATTTTGGAAAAATAGGCAATCTTTTCTGCGCCAAAATTCACGCGGTCGACACGCCAAAGGCTGTGGCAAACCGTCCTACCAACCCGTCCACAGAGTGGCGTAAATTGGCCGGCACGCGGGCCATTATGCAAAAGATAATGGCCTTTTTGGGCATTTCTACGCATTACACCTCGTTTACCCACGAATCGGCGGGACCTCGCCTGCCAAATTCCAGGAATAGATTTTCTGGACTCTTTCGGCGGTTGGTGTGATTGACACGGGTCTAGCCAAAGCTACTTTATCCACGAAATCACGTGGGCCGCAAAAATTCCGCAAAGCACCTATTTTGCGTGTTCGGAAGTTTCGGTGATGGTCACCGACGCTGGAACCTACGGGGGAGCCTGGAGATGGCTTCTTGATTGAAGAAGTGTGCGTAGAGGATCGCACCAGAAACTCCGTAACACTTGGGAGAAAACAATGAATCGGAATGTGGTCAGCGGGATCGCCGCGTTTGCAATTTTGGTGGGTGCGGCTCTCGCCATGAATGAATCGTCGGCTTACGCTGGCAACTGTGGCGGTGGATTGTTCTCGAAGCTGCACGCCAAAAAGGCATGTGGTGGTGGACTTCTCGCCAAACTGAAAGCACATCACTCAGACTGCTGTGCACCGGAACCGGCTTGCTGTGAACCAGCACCGGCACCTTGCTGCGAACCGGCACCGGTTTGCTGTGAGCCCGAACCGGCGTGCTGCGGAAGCAGCCGTCCGAAATTGTTCGCTCGTTTGTGTGCAAAACTGAAGGCTCGTCGAAGCTGCTGTGCACCTGAGCCAACCTGCTGCGAACCAGAACCATGCTGTGCTCCGGCACCGGCTTGTGGTTGTGAAGCTCCGGCACCGGCTTGCGGATGTGCAGCTCCCGCTCCCGCTCCTTGCGCAGCTTGTGGCGGCGGAGTAGCTGGATCGGATGCAGGTTTCAACCTAGCTCCGGGCGAAACCCTCGTTCCTGGTAGCGTCGAAGCTCCGGCTCCAGCCGCTGAAGGTGCTGCACCGGCCAGTGCAAGTGACGCACCGCCGGCACCAACGCCAGATGCCGACACCAATATCTGAGAATCGGATTCACTGAGTTCGAACCATTTTGGCCCGATGCTGCTTCACCGCAGCATCGGGCTTTTTTTATTT
>JAGQPO010000574.1 GCA_020426665.1 Planctomycetales bacterium | reverse complement strand
AACACCTTGAAAGCCCTGGACTGGAAGTCCGTCGTACCCTAAAATCAAGACTGGACGCACCACTATTCAACAAGAACGGTTTTGATCGCGGAACCGTCCAGACGAGTCAGTCTGAATTGGAATTGCCAATCTTGCGCCCAGGCTTCCGTCTGTGCATTCTGCATAACTTTGATCAGCACCGTGTTTTCGCCGTGAACGAGAGCGCATTGTTCAACATATTGGTCAATGCGGGTTCCAGAGTGGTAGACTTCATTGCTGGAAACCAGTCGTCCGTTGATCCAAACCTTATTCGCGGTGATGCATCCGATTCGCGTCTGTGCGGTCGGTATTGATTCTCCATCTTGAACGGTGAACTTTGCAAAGACGTACGCTGCGGCGTCTTTTTCGTTGGCGAGTGGCTCGTTCAAGTTGACCATCCCCAACTTGTCGGTGCTTTCAATCCGTTGCCAGTGAACCTTCGCATGTTTCCCCTGTTCTGGGTTGGGGTCGCCGTTGGCATCAAGCGAGAATGGCAGTCCCGATTCGATGTAGCGATTCTCAGGGACGTATGCGGTGTCAAAATGCTTGCTTTCGGTGTTGTCAAATGGGCCGCAAATCCAAAACTTGCGCATCATGCCCAATTCGTCTGCTAAGTCGACATTGACGCCTCGATCGGCCAAGAGTCTGGCAGATTTTTCCAACTGTTGAGGGCTGCGTCCGTTGGCGATGACCTCTCGCAGAATCCGTTGGGACTCTTGCGGATTGCTTTCCTTGACAGCGGCAGCCTGGTCAATCATTGATTGAATCTTTAGATAGCGAATCGGCAGCGATGGATCGGTTTGTGCGTTGGAAAGCAAATCGGCCTTACCGTCGCTGTCATTCTGGGTCAACAACTGAAACGCGACGTACCTGGCATCGGGATCGTTCGACCGATCATTGTAAAAGCTCAGCAGCGAATCGGATTGAAATGGTCCGTTGTCGCTGACGTCGGCGGCAATTGCTCGCAACCAATTGCGGCCGCGTTGTGTTGCGTTGCCAAATCCGGCCAGCACATCAGTCACTTGCGAACTGGGCAATCGCTGAAGCTGCTTGGCGGCTTCCGACGCGGCGCGGTCCAGTGCAGCGCTGCCGTCGGCTTGTGCGACGGTTCGTAACGCGTCGACAAGACTTGAATCGGCGGCAAATGCCGCGCTGAAAGAAGCGGCAATACTGATCGCAATCGCCAGCAACGGCGATCGCAGGTGAAGGGGAATGCGGACTGCCACGCCGGCGTGGCGTGTTGAAATGAGATGGGGTTTTGTTCGAGCAGTCTTCATCGATCAAAGTGTCCAAGAAGGGCGGGCAAGATTCGGCGTAAATCATAGCCGAATTTGGGTCCGCCCGTTACTTGGGTCTGATGATGTTAAAGCAAGTCTTCCTTTTCCAGAATTTCCCGATACTGGTCACGTTCACGACGAGTCGCCTCGAGGTCAAAGACCAAGTATTTCATGTCCAACCGAAGTTGCGAGAGAGCTTCTTGGACAAGGTTCAGGATGCGACGTCGACGAGTACTGCATTCGACTGCCCGCAAGAGCGCCGGGGCAACAGTGTCTCGGTAGCGTGCGGGAAGGGCGTCGATCGCTGCGGTCAGCTCACGCAATTCCTGGGGAACTTCGTCACCGACTTCTTTGTTCGATCCGATCGTCGTCTTTTGCATACGCCAGGGCTCCGGAGAGAGATACGTTAAATGGTTGATTTGCATGCCGTCCTTTGCACCCGTGATGCCAGTTCCTGCCAGGCGATTCGGGTTGGCTGCGTAAAACGTTTTCAGGTAAGGATTTAGGGTGATTCGAGTTTTCGTGATGTCAAAAGGAAACGGTGAAAAAAAACAACACCATTCGCCTTGGCTTGGCACTCTAAATCTTGTTACACCAACGTTTTACGCAGCAAGCGACGGGTTGCGACGTGATGTGGATTTCTTTCAACATCGTCGCGTCAACCGCACACTTTGTTACACGAGTCACCGGCACACGATCAGTCGTGGGCGCGATCGTTACTCCTCCCGTCATCCTGCTGATTGTTTGGGCTGAGAAGATTTGGGTCAACAATTGAACTGCAAATACGGAAGCCGCTGGGGGAATCTGCTGTCAGTCGTTCGGGCTCGGCAAAGCTTACCGTCCCGCCGGGGGACGCAATCTGGGACGCCGGGTCGATCGACCACTGGTTGCGACTCACGTTACCGGGCATTCGCGTCGGCAAATCACATTGTAAAAACGTTGATACGGCAGTGTCGTCGAGCCCAGGTGTCGTCGAATTTGATTCTGGTTCTGGTCATCTCCGTCATGTGGCAAGCTGGTGCCGTCACGCGTGCGGACCTGTTTGATTCGCTGGACGCTTACCCTCCACGATGGCAACTAGACACTTCCGATTGTGACGCTCGGATTACAAAGCATGACAACCTCACATCCGGCGGGGCAGACGGTGGCGGGTGTGAATCAATCACGTATCAAGCTGGGCTGGGAAGCGAAGCGATTCTTGTTTACCCGATTCAGCCGGTGCGTGCCATCAACGACTTGGTAGCAAACGTTTCGGTACTGAGTGCTCGATCGGGTGCGCGAGTCGGCGTTCGTGTCCGATTTCCCTACATCCGTGACGCCCAAAGTCGCCGCCCGATTTCGGCCGTCCTTTATGGCGCCGCCTACGATCGCCCAGGCCGATTCCAAAGCATCGGGATCGGGAATGTTGAACGCGAGTTGCGGATCAAGATAGCGAGATTGCGATCCACGCATGGCAGCGAAGCCAATTTTATGGATCCGTATATCGATGCGATCGCAATCAACGCTTACAGCGGTCCGGGGGCGGCGACGTTACGAATCGACGATGTGTCTGTCCGCGGTATGATTCCCGTCGGCGATCATGGACGCGTCGACCCCATTCCACCGGGATCGTCGAGTGGTCAGCGATCGCACGGGACGAGCCGTGACGATGCAATCGCATCGCAGTCGGTGCTCCAAATGCGCCCATCGAGCGGCGTAACGAGTGGGCAGCTTCAAACAGGTACGCCCGAAGCTTTTCCCCACGACAATGTTGTTCGAGTTTTAGAGCACCAAGGCGAGCCGCTGGGCTGGATCCGATCGTTGGGATTTGACGCGGTCCTGTTAAGCAAGCCTCCGACCGCCGAGCTTTTACGTGAAGCCATCCAATCACAGTTGCTCGTCTATTCACCGCCTCCGGTTGCACCGGACGCCTCGATTGTCACGTTGCTTGATCCAGTCATGGCGTGGTATCTGGGTGGCGGAGTCGCATTGGATCGGGACCGCGTTTCACAAACCGACAAGACCGTCCGACGTCTGCGATTGATGCCAGATCGTTGGCAGCGTCCGATCGTCATTGCCCCGGTTGAAAGTTGGTCAGGGTACGCGAATCTGGCCGACGCAATCGTTTCGGACGCTTCGCCACGCGCCCGGGGATTGACGGCTGCCGAGCAATCCATTGCGTTGCAACAGCGATCCGGCCGAATTCGGAGCGGAACTGAGTTTGCGATCGCGATCGAGTCCTCGTCGCCTGCCGCACTTACTTCGATGAACCGTTCCATTGAAACGCAGATCGGGGCTCCGCCCGGCGGCAATTTTCGTTGGCATGCGATGTTGACTCAAGTGATCCAGTCTCTTGAACAAGCCCCGCGCGCATTGGTCTTTCGGTCACACGAATCATTGGCCTCGGGGACCCAGGTCGCACACCAGCGTTCGATGGCGCTAAGCTACATCAATCGATTTGTTGCGATGATTACACCTTGGATCGCATCGGCAAGACCTGCGCCGCCGTATCGGATCAACGGTGCGGCCTATCGTTGTGGGCGTCTGGATGCAAATGGCGACGAGATTTTGTTGTTGACGTCCGACCAAACCATTCGGGATCAGGTGCTGGCCGGCGATGGACGTGCGATCGAGATATTGCTGCCGCCGGAAATGGTGAACCGCACGGCCTGGCGTCTGACGGATTTCTCGGCCCAACGAATCAATATCGATACAACCACGACCGGGGCACGAGTCGAAATCGTTTCGCCCGATATGGCTGAAATCATCGTAATCAGTGGTGATGCATCTCTTGGTGCAAGGCTTGACCAATCCGCACGACGGTACGCGGCGAAGGCGGCGGCAGACCGTTGGCAATTGTGCGGAGATCAAGTTCGTCAGGTCAGGCAAGACTGGGACCATGCCGTTGTCTCGGGTGCGACCGAGGCGATCATGCCGATTGACCTGTTGAATGCTGCGCAGCGAACGCTCGCTGATGCAGAATCGCTGTTTCGTGCCGGTGACTCTGAGTCGACGTTGCGGCTTGCGCGGCGAGCCGACGCGTGGGCGGCTCGCACGGAAGTCCAGCTTTCCCAGGCACTTTTGCCCCGTTCATCAACAGGCGAAACGATGCAATACCTTAGCAGCCCGCCGATGGACGAAGGTCTGTCAACATTGCAAGCGGCTTGGCAGCCATTGATGGGCGAGGATGGCTGGAGCAGAAACTTGATCGCCGATGGCGGACTTGATCAACCCGAAGTTCTCGCACCGGATCGATGGACTTTTGGACAACGAAAGCTTGCCAGAGCCGCAAGCGACGCAACATGGGTTTCCCGTGGCTATTTTGATGGACATGGAGCCATCAAATTGTCCGCAGCCGCCTCGACCGGCGAGACATTGGGTGGAGGTTACGAGGGCACGATCGCTATTCTTTCGAGTCCTGAGCTGCAAATCCGACCGGCTCAGGCTGTTCGTATCGATGCCATGATTCGAACGATCGGCTTCGGCGGCCCGCATCAAGGTGTGCTGGTTTATGATACCCTTGGCGGCCAGGAAATGGGTGTTTTGGTTCGAGGCGCGACCGATTGGACGCCCGTTCGGTTGTACCGACAAAGCACCGATGAATCACAGATCAAAGTCATGTTTGAAGTCATCGGCGACGGTGAAGCGATTGTCGACGAAGTCAGCGTTAAAGTTTGGAATCCAGACCCGCTACCTCAATTGCCGTTACGAGCCATTTCACAATAGGTCAACATGCCAACAACGATTAATGGAATCGGTACACAGTACTACGGAAGAAGAAATCCACGCGTGTATGGCGGGGTTTGTGAATCCTGTCGCCGCAACGTTACGTTAGCGGATTACGAGACAGGGTATTACTTTGTCGTCGTATTCATCCCGATCATCCCATTGGGTAAGAAACAGATCATCGGCGAATGCTCGGCGTGTCGTCGGCACCGCGTGATGCCGCTGCGGGAGTGGGAACGGGTTCGAGACGAAAGCCTTGAATCGGGCATGAATGCTCTTGCAGAAAACATGGACGATCCATCGAAGGCCATCGAGTTGTTGCACAAGATGACGGTGTTTAATCAGATGGGTGAAGCAATGGAGTTGGCGGCGGCCACTGCAAAGCAACATTCCCAAGATTTTGAAACCCTAGTCGATATCGGGTCGTGGTACGAACAGCACAACCAGACTCGACTTTCCGACCAATGTTTTGAACAGGCGATCGCGCTTGCACCAGACCATCCGACCAGCAAACGGATCCAGGGCGTCGGCGCATTGCAGGCAGGCAAGCCACAGGAAGCTGCAACGTACTTTGAGTCCCTGCGGAAATCACCTGACTTCTACGATCCTGGGCTTTTCTACATGTTGGCAAATGCGTATCAGGCCGCCGAGATGCATGCCGAAGCAATCGAAGAATTCAAGGATCTGATGGGTCGGAACGCCGAATTTGCAAACGACAAAACGTTTCGCAAAGCGGTTAAGAAATCAGAAAAAGCGTTGGGCAACCCCACATCGATTCTGCCGAAAAAGGGGTTGTTTGGATAAGCGGTTTAAGTTCGCCGATTCGCGGTGCGTCAAACGCAAAGTCGTTGGTCGCGCCGCGATCATTGCGTCGGATTTAGTCCCGATTTCTAAGCGACGTGTTGTCGACGATCGTCAACAAGAATGCTCTTCGAATCGCATCGTATCCACGGTCGTTCGGGTCTTCCACGTTGGTGTAGAACCAATAGTGGGGATCCGTTTCGCAGTAGCTGTCCAACCACCACTGTCGACAATGCGATCCATGTCCCATAAACGTTGAATGCAACGGGACGACATGCACATTTTCGAATTCATCGGCAATGGATCGTATTGATTCGTTGTAGCGAGCGTGAATCGCCAACCCGTCAGGCCAATCAGGCAAAAAGATACTCGGTGCATCGCCCTGTCCGTCTGTCGGGTCATAAATATCGCCGATGTATATTTCGCAGCCACCCGGGAATCGGCTGATCAACAGAGAAAACATCTCGCGCAGGCGATTGGCGTAGCGATCGATCCACGGTTCGGCTTGTTCAATGGTCGCGCCGTACATCGCACATTCTCGGGGCGGAGACCGTCCATACATGTGAATCAAATCATTGCCGCCGCTGGTCATCAAAACAATTCCGAATGATTCGGTCGATTGCTCGACGACCTGGTCTTTCACGACATCGTAGTGCAACTGAGATTCGGATCCTGAAACCGCAAGGTTTTCGTGTGCCAGATTCGGAAGGACGGCGGAAAGGCACAGGCCTTTCATTTCTTCGAACTCGTCGGGCGGATTGAACAGCACGCGATTAAAGTAGCGATGGCTTTGCGAATCGGCTCCCAGCCCTGCGGTGATGCTGTCGCCAATCCCGAGCACATAAACGTGCCGATCAGTCCACTCCGATTGAAATGGTTCGTCTGGAATGGTGGCACCTGCCGGTCCCTCCCCGACGGGACGTGAGAATTTGTACTCGCGTACGTAGAGAACGGCCAAAAGCGTGAGGACTGCTAAAGATAGCAGTACCCAAAGTCGTTTGCGCGAATCCTTCGGACGGACATGTTCGCTCATCGCCAAGCACCAGCGTGTATGGTTGTGGAATGGTATAATGGTGAACGGTGCCAGGTTACCGTCCGAGTGTTAACTAAACGGCGTCCTTTTATCTTACCCCATTCCCCGCCTGAATCGCTATTGTCATGTCAAACCGTAGATCCGTTTTGAAAGCAGCGGGCATTGCCGCCGTCTCGTCGTTCGCTTTTCGAACAGCACTGGCCCCATCGCCGGCCAGTGCCGCCGCGAGTGAGAGAATTCGCTTGGGCGTGATCGGAATCGGGCCGCGCTGCCGATACGTTTTGGGCGGGATGTTGAAACATGCCGACGTCCAATGCGTGACAATCGCTGATGTGCAATCGACGCGCCGCGAGCAAGGAAAGAAGTTGGTTGATGACCAATACGGGAATACCGAGTGTGAAACGGTCAACGACTTCCGACGCGTACTTGATCGCAAAGATATCGATGCTGTTTTGATCGCGACCGGAGACCGTTGGCACGCGACCGCTTCGATGCTTGCAGCAGAAGCCGGCAAAGATGTATACAGCGAGAAGCCGTGTGGGATCACGATCGATCTTTGTCGCCGACTTTCTGAAACGATTCAAAGAACCGGACGAGTCTTTCAGGCGGGGACTCAACGCCGCACCGTCGCCAACTTTGCACAGGCGGTCCAGTTGGCTCACGATGGCAAACTCGGGAAACTTCAAAAGCTTCATGCAACAGTCTACATCCCGGAAGTGAACACGACCTGGTTGCCAGGCCAACCGACTCCGGATCCTCAGGTTTGTGATTGGAACATGTGGCTGGGCCCGGCACCTTGGCGACCGTTCAATCAAGACTATGTCAACGGCCGCTGGCGAGGTTACCATGACTTTGATTCGGGCGCCAGGTTGCTGGATTGGGGAGCCCACACGATTGACCTTTGTCAGTGGGCGAATCAAGCCGACGACACGATGCCGATCGAATACGTTGCCGATGAAAAAGGCGTGACGGCACAGTACGAAAACGGTGTTGAATTGCGCGTCCATTTTCTGGAAACGCCGTTCGGCCAGCGTCCCGGTTGGGTTCAGTCGTTGGGGACCTGCCCGGTGCGATTCGAGGGAACGAAAGGCACGGTCGAAGTCGGCGACAGTGGCGGCATCGTGATGACGCCCGAATCGCTGGGCAGCGGATTGCCTGAATTGCCAAAGAAGGAGTCTGGTTTGGACGTCGAAGCCCACTCGCGGAATTTCTTGGATTGTATCAAGTCGCGTGCATTGCCCAATGCGAATCACATCGTGATGCGCAGGTCCCACACGGCGTCACATGCTGCGGCGCTCGCATGGTTGCTGGGACGCAAGCTTCGCATGGATCCAAAAACCGAGACCTTTATCGGGGATGACGAGGCCAATCGATTGCGCAAACGCCCCGAACGCGATTGGGCATAGCGATTCATTGCCTCGCCAACATCCCGGGCGCTGAATACCAGCGCCCGGAACCGTCAGAAGATCAGATTTCAATCCAATCTTCTAGTTCGCGGATGGTTTGGTCGACGATCTGGTCATGAGACAGTTCAGTGATGGGGGGGAATTCCGGTAATTCATACGAGGATTGAACTGGAGTCACATCACCTTGGAAGATTGGTCCGTCCTGACTCCAGAGTTCGGCAGGGGCATCTAAAAGTGCCGAATCCGTATCGGAAGCTTTGGATTCATTCGCCGGCACTATTGCAACGGTTGGCAATGAAAGCCGGTTTATCAAAAACAGCGCATCTAGTGGCGAGACGACTCCGTCACCTGTAACATCTCCACGTAGCGGCGCTGTTTCGAGCACCGCCTCTGCTTCTGCGCTTTGGTTGCCAATGATGTTAATGACAAATAACGCATCAAGCGCCGTGAAAACGCCATCTTGATTGACATCCAAGCTTGCCTGCGAAATTTTTGCGGACGATGAAGGTGATGCGACAACCAAGGAGATTGGCAACGACAGTCCAATCGGAGCAGGCGTAAAGTCATTTGGTTCAGACGATACAATGCCGCTCAGGTCACTGATCAACATGGTGCCGGGGGAGGTGCCGTCGCTGAGATACAATTCACGCTGCCCTGATGACTGTACGGCGGAGAAGAACACGCGACTACCGACAGTCGTGGTGTTTTTTGGCAGACTGCTGTTTCCGCCCGAAAGGTCGCGCACCAGACTGGTCCCGGTGAACGTTCCGTCGGTGACATACAATTCTTGTTGACCATCTGATTTGCGTGCCGTAAAGACGAGTTGGTCGCCGACGGCGGCAAGGAATTGTGGAGTCGCACTGACCTGGTCTGACAGGTCGCGTATCAGGCGCCAGGTTTGGCCACTTTGCTTTGCAAGATACAATTCGCGCTGTCCACCGGTCGCGCGAGCGACAAAGTACAAATCATTTCCGACGGCGGTCAAATCAGACGGATTTCCATTTGCCACAAGATCCGTCACGACGAATGTCCCGGCCGCAGTGCCATCGGTAAAGTAAAGTTCGCGATCTGATGCACCGAGTGTGGCGGTGAAATACAACCCGTTGCCGACAGGTGTCAAGTCCTGTGGAGCTCCACTCAGGGAGCCGTTAACGTTGGCGACCAAACCGGTGCCGCTGAATGTTCCGTCACTGACATACAACTCTCGCTGACCGTTGGATTGCAGGGCGGTGAAGTAAAGTTTGCCATTGAATTCGGTCAATTGATCCGGATCTGCGCTGACGGAACCGGCAAGGTCACGTACCAGGTTTGTACCGGCAAACGTCCCATCGGTGACATAGAGTTCGCGTTGACCGCTGTTGGTCAGCGCAGTAAAGAACACCTGGGTTCCCACCGCCGTCAGGTCCTGCGGACTGGAATCATTGCTGCCGGAAAGATCTCGGACCAACGCCGTCGTCTGAAACGTGCCCTCACTGCGGAACAGCTCACGCTGCCCGTCGTTTCGGAGTGCCGTGAAAAGTAACGTATTATTCAGCATCGTCAAATCCTGAGGATCGCTGCTGAGGGTGCCTCTCAAATCACGGACTTGAGAGGTGCCGGGAAAGGAACCATCACTGACGTACAGCTCCCGCTGACCATCCAAAGTTTCGGCTGTGAAATACAACCTGTCACCGGACCAAGTGAGTTGCTGCGGATTAGACGATACGGTTCCGGACAGATCTCGAACCAGAATTGTGCCAGCGGCCGTGCCGTCGGTCTTGAAAAGCTCACGGTTCCCGTTGCTGGTGATGGCGGTAAAAAACGCTTCGTCGCGCGAACCCGGAACAAAGACTCCTTGGTCTTGCTGTGTGACACTGTTGCCGCCGACGTCGCTGATGATTCGGCCGGTGGACATCAACCCAAAATCGGGGTTCAAGCCCGTATTCACGCTGTCCTGTGAAATTGGTTGACGGACCCAATCCAAACCTGAATTGGTGTCACCCAATCCGACACGTTGATAAGAGTTCGTAGTGATTCTAGTGACTGGAATTCCATCGCCGCGCCAATCAACATCTGCGGCCGTGAACGTATGGCCGTTGACGAAAACATTTAGATTCGCAATTTCTTCTTCGCGGAATCCAACAAAAACTGAGTCTCGCACCACTCCGCTCGCGTCAACCAACAGAGCAAACAATGGTGTTGCCGTGACATAATTCAAGTTCGCGCCATAGTAGAAGGGTAAGGTATTGTCATCGGTTGTTGTCAGTATTTCGCCCGGCGCAAGTGAGTCTGGAAAATCAAAAGCCGAGAAAGTTGCCGAGTTTATACTGAGATTTCCATTGAAGCCGGAATTGGCAACGACAAACCAACCGCTTGTATCAACCGTCTCGCCAGAAACATTTTGGATTTCAATAAAGTCCGGTGTTTGTTCGGACACCTCGGTCAAAATAACGGACGTCGCTTCGCTGCCGGTACCCCGAAGCGGGTCGGACGAAAACTTGCGAATGATCACATCGTCGCGTCGAACTCCATTGATGGTGTACTCACCCAGCGAGTTGGTTGTCGCCAAAGGCTCGTTCAAATCAAGCTGGGCATCATTGTCGTAGTCGGCATAGACGATCACGCCTTCAACACCCTGCTCGCCGGCTTCCTGGATTCCATTCTCGTTTACGTCATTGAAGATCACCCCGCTGATTGATCCCTCGGGGATCGTATGCAGCCCTACCGCGTCGACCAATTGCTGGATGTGTTGGCGGTCGGCGTTCGCATTTTCCGGGTCTGTTCCAGCGAGCGAAAACTGTCGGTCGTAAGTGACTTCGCGTGCCAGCAGGTCGATCGAGATTTGGCCCATGAGTGGAGCGACACCGATTGTCGGCTGGACAGAACCGACCGAAGCAATGTTCGACAGCGATAGCGCGCGACCAATTTCCGTTGAAATCGTATTGGCGACCGCATTGACCGAAAACGAAAAGCGACCTCCGGTCAACGCATCTGGCGGCGTCAACCCCGGCAAACTGTTCAGCACGTCGGTGAAAACCGATCCGACAACGCTGCCGACGACGACGGTCGAGTTGGGGCCAATCCCCGTCGCATCGCGGACACCACCCAGTGCGGCGTTGCCCAATGTCCCCGCCCCAAGATCGGGACCCGCCGTCAGTGTACCGATCTGGATGTAGTAGTACTCACTGGCGCCGACCGGAGGCGTGCCGATGTCTCCGATCACGAAATCGATTGCCAAATCTTGACCAACAGGCCCGGCGACGGTACCGACAAGTTCGTCAAAGAAATCTTTCTTGACACCCCGTAAAACTGCGTCAGCGATCGAATCAAATTCCCCCGCGGCGAATCCGAACGACGTCACATCAAAACCGGTGGTGATATTGTTAAACACATCGACCGTGGCGGGTTGTGTCGGCTCCTTGAAGTCCAGCACAAACGTCAACACATCCTCTGATGGCTGAATCCCATGTTCGGCGGCCAACATGTATCGCTGTTCCAGTTTTTGGCAAATCATCTGGCGACGTCGACTTCGGCGAGTCACGGCACCTTCGTGGATTCGGTCATGACTTCGATTTTTTTGCGTCATTTGAGGCCTCATTCTTCGCGCGCGGAGATGATTTCCAGGTGTCTAATCTTGTGGGAACAGAACGGGTGCCTCCAATCTAACCAAATAAAACGTCGTCAGGTGGGGAAGAACCAACCACAGTAGATTTAGTCGTGATAAATCTTGGCGGACGAGTCTGCCATCGCGTGAGGGCGGTCGTTGATGCATCAGTCCCCGGAGACGCGATTTGCGCCCTTGTATTCCGGCGACATGAGCAACCCCCTGCCGCACTTTGGATCACCGGATGTTACAATTCCGACTTCTCACTCCAGTGACTTTTACCTGCGATTTCAAATGAAACGTGTCATCCTTGCAGTTTGCATCTTCACATCCGCTGTGATTTCGTTCATCTATTCTGACTCCGTTGCGGCGGGCGACTGGCTGGCGTTCCGCGGTGACGGCCGATCGTTTGCACCGGCGGCCCAGACACCGGCCGAATTTGACTCGGAAACGAAACAGAACATCGCTTGGCGAGTTTCGACGACGGGGCGCGGAATTGGCGGTCCGCTGGTGATCGGGGACCAAGTCATTGTGACGGGGTGTGGCGGTGAAGACGAGCGGGACTTGTACGTCGAATCTTATTCGATTGAAGACGGAAAGCTGAATTGGTCGCGGCCAATGCGCGCGACCGGAAGGCCCTACACCCACCCGACCAGTTCGAACGCTTCACCGACGCCGGCCAGCGACGGCGAACGAATCTTTGCTTTGTTCAGCAGTTGCGATCTGATTTGTTACGATCTGGACGGGCATTTGCTGTGGTACCGTGCCTTGGCCGTCGACCGCCCCAAGACAGGTAACGACATCAGCATGAGCAGTTCGCCGGTGGTGATTGATGGAGTCGTCGTGGTGCAGCTTGAAAACCAAGGCGATTCGTTTGCCGCTGGAATTGATGCGACCAATGGTGAAATACTGTGGACCAATAGTCGCGCTGCATCGTCTAATTGGTCCTCGCCACAGCCAGTTAAAACCGACGACGGACTTTCCGCTGTCTCGATGCACAACGGAGGCGGTATCGAATTGGTCGAAGCACGTACCGGCAAGGTGCTGAAACGTTTTGATATCGGCGGCGATGGGACCGCGTCGGCAGCCTATTCCAACCCCTACATCATTGTGCCGGGCAAGTCGACGACCGCGATTCGTTTAAGCCCAAGTGCCGTGGAAGAAGGCCAGACCGAAGCTACCGTGCAATGGGAAAGCAGTCAACTTCGCCCCCAACGTTGCAGTCCCGTCGTTTCGGGCGATCGGATTTACATGGGAAAAGGTTCCGTTCTGGTCGCCGGTTCGATCAGCGACGGATCCGTTCTTTGGCAGGAACGTTTAGGCAAGCTCAATAATGTATGGGCGACGCCTGTGATGACCGCCACTGGAATCTATATCGTCAGCTCCGAAGGTACCGTCGTCGTCGTGAAAGATCAGGGTGAAAAGGGAACCGTAATCGCAACATCAAACTTGGGCGAATCTGTTCTGGCAAGTCCAGCCGTCGCCGGCGACGCGCTGTACTTTCGCAGTGAACACGGGCTAATCAAGGTTGCGGCGAAATAGTGCTTCGTCCAATTCGTTTTTTACGGTAGCGGAACTCGTCAAGAGTTTCGTGGTGGAGTCATCGGTGATCGGCGTACGGAATCAGTTAACATCGATAACACCTGCCAAAATCATGCAGTCATCGATTTTTGATGATACTTGTGGCCTGCCTGCGAGGGTGCGAATGTCCGATCCAGTTCGGAGCGATTCTTTCGGAACCATGACGCGACGGTTCCCAGTGTGTATGGAAAGGGGCCATGACCGCGGTCCGCGGTGCTTTCCAACGTGGCTTTCCATCCCGTGATTGTAGGTTTCATCGCTTGAAAAGCATCGCGACCGATCGGTGTGGATGCGACGGCAACGACTTCGCCACAATGGATCAAGTACCACAGGTGACATCCATCGTAACCAGGAACGGCATAGACGAAACTGTATTGGCGTCGGGCGTTGGCCAACATGGTCAGTTTCCGATAGACATACTGTAGAGATTTCAGCGTTTGATAGGCTCGGCCGGCGAGCTCGTATTGTTGGTTCGCTGACGCCGACTCCATTTGATCTTGCAATGAGGTTAACGGTTCGTCGTTGAACCCGTCCAGGAAGCTTTCGGCGGCGTTCACATGTCGCTTGTATTGGCCGCGCGTGCACGCCGCGGCGCAAGGACCCAAACACGTTCCCAGTTCAAGCCGCAAGCATCCCGGCCGCAGATCGATTTCAAATAGCGACAGCTGTTCAGCGAACTGGAAGGTTTGCTGTGCGCTACAATCGCGAAGGCCGAAAACTTTGTTCAGTGCATCAACGGCAACATTCATCCGTTTGGCACCGAAAAAGGGTCCCTGTAGCGAAATGTAATCCGCTGGGATCTTCGGCGACAGGAAAAAATGGGCGGCGGGACCGCGGCCCAGGCATAGATAGACCGGGCGCTGGCGTTTGGGAACGCCTTGGACGTTCCATCGCGGAGTAAACTTGCGAATCAATTGTTGTTCACGCAACAAGGCGGCAAATTCACTCGGCTGTGTTTCCCACTGAATCACGCGTGCATTTTCAATGATCCGCCCCGCTTTTTCGTCTTCATTGGAGACGCTGAAATAGCTCATCAATCGAGAACGCAGCGATTTGCTTTTGCCGACGTAGATCAAATCCCCGGATCGGTCGAGCATGCCATACACACCGGGAACCCGGGGGCACGACTGCACCAGTTGGTTTTTCAGTTCGTCTTTGGACGTCCCGCCGATGACCTCGACCAAACGGGCGGCGCGAGGATTAAATGGATCAACTCCGAAGCCGAATTCCTGTTGATTTGGAGAGAGTGTGTCCACCTGCAGACCTTCCCTGGATAGTCCTTCCGGACGAGTACCGCGGCATTATGGCGTATCGAGCCATAAAATGAAAATCGCAATTCTGCTCTTTGGGCGGCGAAGATCAGCCAAAGGGACGAAGTGCCCGGGAAACTGCGCCGAAGCCCACCCTGCGACTCGGCTCAGCGGATTGGCGGAGCGATTCCGTTCAGCAATTTCGTTCAGCGATTTGGCGCAAGATCGCCGGTAGCGGCAGAATCGGACTGTTTCTCTAAGAGCTCGGACTGGGTGATTCGGCAGATCTCGATCAGCTCGTTCGCGTCTTGCAGCAGCTCGAGCCAGGAGACGTTTTCAGCTCTGACATGCTCGTGAATCCGATCCGCCACTTCGGCAATCGATTCGATATCACAGTGGCGGGCGTACAGGCCTAACCGCGCAGCCAAAACCTGCAAGCTTTCGGTATCCTGGTCATCGATTGCGGCGGTAAGCCGTTCGACTTGGAATCCAATTTGGACAGCCGTTTCGCCACAGGTCGCTGAGCCGTCGAAATCTGGTTTCGATGTGATGACACTGGCAAAATGTTCGACCAATTCCGGATCGAACTGAGTGCCTGCAAACCGTCGCAATTCTTCGATGGCGACTTCGTGTGAGCAACCGTTTCGGTAAATCCGATTTGACACCATCGAATCATAACTGTCACAGATCGACAGTAGACGTGAAGTGATCGGTATCTCGTATCCGACAGGCATATTTCGATAACGTCCTGAGCCGTCAAAATGCGCGTTTCTGAATTGAACTGTCTGTGTCAATTCGGTGCATTCAAAAGCGCTGGCAATCAATTCAACGCCGACACGGTCATGCCGCGCGATTACTTCCATTTCATCAGGACCTAGTTTTCCTTGCTTTAGCAGGATGTCATCTGGGACGGCGACTTTGCCGATGTCGTGTAGTAACGCAGCGATTTCAAGAATGTATTGATCGCCCGTATCCATGAATTGATGCGAAACGCGCGAGCAGAGGTCCGCGACGCGACGGCAATGTTGGGCCGTGCAACCATCACGATAGGACAACGAAGCAATCAACGCATTGACGGCTTGATAAGGGATTTCAGCGCGATGATCGGTCCCATTCTCCTCGCCTTCCATTTGTGACAAATCCTTGCTGTACGCAATGACGCAATTCCGGCCGCTTCGTTTGGCGGCGTACAAGCAGACGTCGGCCTGGTTGATCAGCTCTTGTGGGTCCGCGGCATCGAAACGTGTTTCAGACACTCCGACACTCGCCGTCAATCGAAGTTGTGAAGGTTCTTTTAAGCTGATCTGTTCAATCGATTTTCTTGTTTGCTCGGCCAGCTCCAACGCGGTTTCGAAATCAATACCGGGCAGCAAGACACAGAATTCCTCTCCGCCGTAGCGGCAGACAAGGCCGTGTTCGCCATGATTTTCTTTCAGGACCCGCGAGACTTCTCTTAGTACCTCGTCACCGACGGCATGGCCATAGGTATCGTTGACCCGTTTGAAATGGTCATTGTCGAACATGATGCACGAGAGCGGACGATTCTCGTTGGCGGCGAGTTTCCACAGATGGCCAAACCTTTCAAAGAAGGCTCGACGATTCAGGCAACCGGTCAATGCGTCCTGTGTCGCGAGAATCTCTAACTCACGATTCTTTTCCTCGATTTCGTCGCGGCTGTCCCGTAGCATCGACAGCATGGATTCAAGCTGTTTGCGATGCTCCTCAATATGGGTGACATCCCGGAATGTCGCCAATGCACCACGCCGTGAATTGCTGCCTCCAATCGGAGCCGCATTCACAGAGAAGATTCG
>JAGQPO010000573.1 GCA_020426665.1 Planctomycetales bacterium | reverse complement strand
CCACCGTGTATCCATTCTTCGGCGTGCTGACGACCAACCACTTTTGAATTTTCTTGACAGCATCCTCACGCTGAATCTGTTCTTCGTATTGTTGGATGCTCAGCCCCTCGGGCGGTGTGACTGGTCTTTCCGGCAGGTACTGTTGAAGTTGCTCGCCGGCTCGATCGAACCAGCTTCGCGGCTGATTGATTAACTCTGCGCCGATCTCGTTGACGACACGCTCCGCGATTTCACGGCTGGCGATCATCTCAGCGATGCTTAATACTTCGGACGATCGCGTTTCTTGGACCGACACTCCGCTCGATCCAGAGTTCTGGGCGGTCGGATCGACCGAAAGCGCCCCGCGACCCAGTCGAACGTACATCAATCCGTCGCTCGAATAGTGGTTCGGCCAAACGACCAATACTCCTAGAGCGATAGCCGTGACGACGAGCGTTACGAAGATGACCGACGGCAGTCGAGAAAAGATCCCCCGGATCAAATCGGCCGGCGTCACTCCGGTCCAGGCATCGCCCGACCCAACGCGGTCGTAACCATCGCTGTCCGACCGCATGCGGGCGACAGATGTCTTGGGACCCTCAGCGCTTACTCCTGATTCAACGTTGGATTGTGTCACGGTGTCGTCGGATGGAATGGAAGGAACGCTATTGGAAAGAGGATCAAAGTCAACTCGCAGTATTTCGCTGCGTCACCGGCCGACCGGTGCTTTCCCAGTTTCGTCTGCCGTCCCAGGCTAGCCATTCGGTGAAATCGGTCCAGTCGGTTCCACGCCAACATTATTTGTAGTTGACGAACCGCTGGAAGTGGTAACAGTTACGCCAATTATTACGGCTAGGTAAGGTCTGGCACCGCTGTTTGCACTTAAAGCATCTTCACTTTCCTTGCCAATTTCAATTCCTGGTTCGCTAAGTTTTTCAACGAAAATGTCTACACCCGACCACTCCACTGCTCGCCTGCCAAGAACGCTCGAACCAGAAGTTATGGACGATCCTCTGGAGGTCCAGGAATACCGTCGGATGGATCATTCTCACGTCAATCAGCAATTTGTTGTCGATTTGATCGCTGGGGGGGCGGTGGGCCCAAGAGTTGTGGACTTGGGCTGCGGCACGGCAGAGATTCCAGTGCTTTTGTGTCAGAAACTGATCGAAGTCGAGGTGTTAGGCGTCGATTCATCGGTCGAGATGTTAGAGGCAGCGAGGGTAGAAATCGAACTCGGCGGTGTCGTCGGAAGGATTTATCTGGAGCATGCTGATTGCAAGGAACTGGCCGGATTCGAACCACAGACAGCTAACACCGTCATCTCCAATACAGTGCTTCATCACATCGCCCAACCAGAATCTCTGTTGACCCAAGCGGTACGCATTTTGGCTCCCGGCGGACGACTATTTATTCGTGACTTGGTTCGGCCTGCCACAGAAAGTGATGTCGAGCGATTGGTAACGATGCATGCCGACGGTGAATCTGAATTTGCTCAACAGCTGCTCAGGCAATCGTTGCATGCCGCACTGACGCTCGAAGAGATGAACGAAATGATGCAGGACCTGGGGATCCCGCCGAAGTCAATCCAAATGACCAGTGACCGACATTGGACGTTGGATTGGAAACGCGGCGAGGTCTAGAAAACGAATGAATCATCCGCACCGCCGGACGTTTTAATCGGCGCCATCCATTAATCGGCGCCATCCAACGATGTGGCAAGGCAGCGTTTCGGCGCGATTGCTGTTGATCGAGGGCTAAGCCGATGACCACGGGCTAATAAGGTGCGTCATCAACGCCGCGACGTTGGGCAAGCACCGCCAGTTCGGAAAACAGTCGATTGGCTGCCTCCGTATCCGGTTCGCTAACCGTTTCAACAAAGTAGTCCTGCTTGATCCCAAGTTCTTTCTTGATGATGTCGACAATTTCGGGGTCGCCGTCCATCAGCATTCCCGCCATCTCAAAATCACGATCGTCCAAGATCTGGTCTGCAAGGCTATCCAGGATGGAGTCCCAATGTTCCAGGTCCTCGCCTTCTTCGTCATCGGTCGCCAAGTACTCGTCGATCTCTTCGTCCGACAATCCCTCGTTGTGACATTTTTCTCGGTACGCTTTCGCGATCATTTCTCGCCAGCTGAGTTCGCCTGCGGGTGAGTAAATGTCATCTTCGACGTCTTCAAAGCCACCGGAGTCGAGGTCAAACTCTAAATCAGCGTACGGCGTTGGCATCGATGCGGCGTCGAGCGCCCGCATGTCTCGCTCCATTTCAAGCTGCTGATAGATATTTCGATAGACCGCGTAAAAGGCTGCCTTTTCCGATGCGCTCCAATCGTCGGAATCTCCAGCACCATTCAAAACGCAGTTGGAAACGGTGATCAGCAACGCCATTTGTTGGGACTGTTGAAGCTCATCGAACATCTGCACACCAAAGACCCAGATGTGGTCAAAATGCTCACGTTCACGTAAGCCTTCCTGGTAGATGTCAAGCATCAAGCAGAGCGACTCGCGATACAGAGCCGCGTGAGTGCCTGTGAGTAGGCGTGATTCATAGGGGTCGTAACACACCGTCTGTCTCCCGTGTATGAAAAGCGAAAAGAGGTAACCTGTGGAGCCACCCGCGGTGTGGGCGCCGGCCATGGGTAGGTCGACAGTTTCAATCTGGTGTTCTGCTCTCCTTTCGTCCAGACGCTCGCGCCGTTGCATTTCAAAAAAAGCGAAAATACCCCGGAGTGGTGCCGCCGGTTCGCCCCTGTTGGTCGGTGAATAACAATCAATCCATCCGTTATCCCGAAACGTCAACCAATCCAGGCGATCTCGCTTCAGAGATCGCGTCGCGTGCAATTTGTTCCGATCGCTGCTTTGCTTGTAACGCCCACGCCAAGCGGTGTCGCTCCGATGCGACCGCTGATGAAACCGTTGCCGCGATCATTGCCATGCCAGCGATTCCCACGCTGCGCTCGACGAGTGTGAACAACGCGTCATCCAAAGCCACGGCCGAGCTGGTCACGATCGACCACGCAAACGTCGCGATCAATAAATGGCCCACTGAAAGGCTTCTGTGTTTCAGCTCGCGACCCGCGGTCCACTTGAGTGCTTTGGACGTATCCAGGCCGCTGAAGTATGCCAACGCGCCATAACATGAGGCGAACAGCACCACGGAATAAAAATAGTCTGCATACGCAATGCCGTGAACCCAGTTCAGAATCGGGCCGTTGATCGCAATCGTCGCCGCAACACACTCATCGAATTGTACAAGGTTTCTTGACGCGTGGTGCCCGATTCAGCGTCGCTCGAGCTTTCTGGCTCCGGCGCAAGGCGCGACCATTCGCACGCCAGGGGAGCCGCGCGTGCGGGTCGCTGGGCGTGGAATCGCACAGTTGTGCGACGTTTCTTGATTGAAATGACGTGTCATGTGTGCGGCACATCGTTTGCTCGTCACGACATCGCACACGCCATGTTGCAAGGGTCCGTATCCGTTGCTGATTGATCGGGCTCGTCTCCCGTCGAACTGGCGATTGTTAATGCGTTAAACGATTTACCCTGAAAGACTCAAGCTAATGCGCAAGAACGAACCTGTTTCAAAAATCATGTCTTCCGCCCTTCAAACCGTCCATGATGGAGACCCCGTTTCACGTCTGAGGGCGATTTTCGAAAATGCGAACATTCACCACATCCCCGTTGTCAGCGGAGAAAAATTGATCGGTATCATCAGCTGGAACGACTTCATGAGAATCTCGTTTGGCGAGTTTGGAAATCAAGATTCACGCGGCTTAGATGAAATCCTGGATCACACCTACAAGATCCATGACGTGATGACCTCCAATCCGGTCACGATCGCGGCGAATGCGACCATCCGTGATGCCGCCAGGTTGTTAGGATCCGGCGACTTCCACGCGCTGCCCGTCGTCGATGGCGACCAATTGGTCGGAATCATCACGTCCAGCGATTTGATTCGCTTTCTCGCCGACCAATAGAATGTGGGGTGCGACGGACTTCCAGTCCGTCGGCGAAGCGCTACTGTGCCAGCGGCATCGAAATGACTAGTCCGGCAACGCGGTCGTCGTTGCTGGTTCGGCGTTTGACGTGGCACTTCAAACACTGCGATCTTAAATGAATCGGGCCGGCGTAACGAAATCGATACCCCGGTTTTCCATCGGACGACTCGGTGGTTTCATAGCTGGGTTTTCCCTTGGCCAATGCCTTGGCAGCATCCCGTTCGAATGGGTCGGCCGGTTGATGATCAACATTGACGATGTCGGTGTTGACGACCAGCCACTTGACGTCAACGTCATATCCGCGGGAAAGCTCTTTGAAAACATCCTCCATGGAAGATGACGGGATCGCACGGGCGTCGTCTTCGTCAAAGAAATCGCGATGCATCACTTGCAACGTGCCCCGAATCGTTTCATGAAGCAACCTGGCGCGTCCGCGGGCCTCGTCAACCGAACGTGCCGGGTTGATCGGGTGATGCGTTTCCGAATCGGCGTCGTCGTTGCCCACCGTTTTCTCTGACGCTCGGGCCGTAGTGTTTTCCGGCGGCTGTGCCGCAGCGAGAACCACGACGCAGAGCGTTGTGAAGGATACTGCGAAAAAGGCAGCGGCTTTTGACGGGTGGTGCATTGTTGCGCTCGACCGGTTGATTTATAATCTATACAATGGGGTGCAGGTATTAGGGTAGGCCATGGCAGCCCGCGCGCCAATCTCACTCTTTTGAATTCGCCAAACATGTCCAACGCCGCTGTTCGCCGTCATTGCTTCGCCGGGCTGTTCATGTTCAGCGTAATCGGTCTGTCCGGTTCTGCGTCGTTTGCGCAGCTCGGAATCGATATCGAAAAGGTCCCATTCGAGTACTCGAAAACGGCGGCCGAGAATCGCGTCACTCGATTGATCGACGCGATCAACGCAAAGTCGGTGGAATTGGAATACTCTGATGAAAACGGCTACTTGCGATCGTTATTGAAAGCGTTGGAGATTTCGGAGTCGTCACAGACGTTGGTCTTTTCGAAGACCAGCTTGCAAGTGCGATACATTTCGCGTCGGAATCCGCGCGCCATCTATTTTAACGATGACACCTACGTGGGATGGGTACGCGGAAGTTCGTTAATGGAGATCTCGACGGCCGATGCAAAGTTGGGGACTGCGTTTTACACGGTCGACATGATGCCGTGGCGCGCCAAGATCAAGCAGGCGTATTACGATTGTCTGGCCTGTCACGCCACATCGATGACGAAGGGTGTTCCCGGGCATACCGTTCGCAGTGTTTATCCCGAAGTCGATGGCAGCGTTGCCACGCAACGAGACTCATTTATTACCGATCACTCAAGCCCGTTTGCCCAGCGTTGGGGTGGCTGGTACGTCACCGGGCGGCACGGAGAAATGCGGCACATGGGCAACGCGTTCCTGCGCGGCGGACACTTGGATACGCTGGACAACGGCAATCGACTAAGCCTGTGGGACGAGTTTGACACACACGATTACCTTTCTCCGTA
>JAGQPO010000572.1 GCA_020426665.1 Planctomycetales bacterium | reverse complement strand
CGGCCGCTTACGCGATGGTGAGATAGTCGTTGATCGCTCCGCGATCAAAACGTTTTGATTGCGGAGCAATCAACGACTATGAAAACGCTTCAATCCCCATTGAATCTTTGGGGTCAGCACTGGAGTTCGATGAATGCGGCTAATCAATCTTCTCGCACTGGTTGCATTGCTTTGCACGGGCGTGACGGCAGACGACAGGCCGAATATCGTTTTCATTCTCGCCGACGATGCGGGGTGGTCTGACCTTGGTTGCTACGGCGCCGACTTGTACGAAACGCCGCATCTCGACAGCTTTGCTGAAACCGGAGTGCGGTTTACGAACGCTTACGCCATGCCGGTTTGCTCACCGACACGTGCAGCGTTAATGACAGGCCGTCACGCGGCGCGGGTTCAGATGACGATATGGTCGGAAGGTTCACTCAGCGGACCGCAGAATCGAAAACTTTTTCAAGCCGAATCGCTTCACAGTTTACCGCACTCCGAAACGACGTTGGCGAAGCATCTGCAGGAGGCGGGCTATCTGACGGCGCTCGTCGGCAAGTGGCATCTTGGCGATGCCGATCACTATCCTGAAACGCACGGCTTTGACGTCAATATTGGCGGAACTCATTGGGGTGCGCCCCAAACGTTTTGGTGGCCGTATCGCGGAGCGGGTAGGTTTGGACCAGAGTACCGCTATGTGCCGCATCTGGAATTTGGCAGACCCGGCGAGTATTTAACCGATCGCCTGACAGACGAAGCGCTCGCCGTCATCGATCAGGCAGATGGTGAGCCGTTCTTTTTGTACTTAGCCCACCACGCGCCCCATACGCCGATCGAAGCCAAGGCGGAAGACGTGGAGTACTTCAGGTCGAAGCTGCGACCGGAGATGAATCATCAGAATGCAGTCTACGCCGGGATGATGAAAAGCCTTGATGAAAGCGTCGGCCGCGTTATCGCCAAACTCAGTGAACGTGGCCTGGATGAAAACACCATCGTGATTTTCGCCAGTGACAACGGCGGTTTTATCGGTATCGACAATAAGTCCGGGCAGACCGTTCCAGCTACGAACAACGCGCCGCTGCGAAGCGGCAAAGGGTCTTGCTACGAAGGCGGCATTCGCGTTCCGCTGATCGTTCACTGGCCGGGCGTCACGACTCGAGGTGCGGTTTGTCATGAACCTGTGGTTGTGATGGACCTGCTGCCAACACTGCTTCATGCAACCGGAATTGAACTGCCCGACGGCGTGGCATTTGACGGCCTGAATCTAACGCCTCTGCTGAAGGACCCGAGTGTCAGGCTCGATCGCGACGCGTTGTATTTCCACTATCCGCATTACTATCCAACGACGACGCCCGTCAGCGCGGTGCGATCACGCGATTGGAAGCTGCTGGAATACTACGAAGATAACCGCGTGGAACTATTCAATTTGAGGGAAGATCTAGGTGAGACAACGGACCTCGCCACGCAACATCCAGAGAAAGCCGAACAACTGCGCAAACATTTGCATCGCTGGCGTGAGGAAGTCGGTGCCAAGGAGCCGAAACCAAACCCTGGCTTCAAGCCTCGTTAAAGCATTTTCAAAAGTGCATTAATTGTCGCCGGACACTCCGTGGCCGGTCTATCCGAGCTCAAAGAGCTCGGCGACAGCCTGCGAGAAGTTTGAAAACGCTCAAGCGTAAAGGATTACTGCCGGGGCGCACCTGGCATGAACTTAACTGACTCTAACGGAATCTATGTATGGCATTCGGCGTAATGTTAGGTTCATCGCAAGAGCGAATGTGGCAAGATACGCGCTGTCAATGCCTTGTTCGCCAACGGCGATAGACATCCTTAGCCTGGGGATGCGGTCACAACGCTTCGCTTGTTCCCTTTCTCCAGGCTACGGATGTGAATGCCCGGCCGGGCAAGTTTGTGCGCGAACGCATACATAGAATCCGTTAGAAACAGGAACTTTACAATTTGCATTTTGCCATGGACCAGCGGATCGGCATCGGTGGCGAAAAATAGCAAACTGCGAGTTGACTTAGTTTTCAATGCCGAGCGACTGTCTTGACACGAGGTAATCCGACAATCGAGGAGAAATTCTTCCAAGAGGCATTCCTCGGCTTTCAGCGAGTAACACCAGCGTGCAGATTGGTTGAGCGAGACCGTACTCGATTGAGTTTCCCGCGTACTCGTCCGCTAATAGTTTTTTGCAATGTGATCGATGCCGCTTCAAGAATTCTTTGATCGCTTCGGTAAAACCCGACACATTGGCATCCTTGAAACAACGCCAAGCGTGGACGGCGTCGCGGGCTCGGCGATTTCGCGATTTCAGCAGCAGGTCGAGCATCTCGCTTTCAGGCAAAAATCCGAACTTACCGACGATTTCGCCTGAAATCAGCAGGTAGATCAGATCGAAGTCTTCGTCGAACGGTCCGATATAGGTCCGTTTGAGCGATTGCAGTGAGTACTCCGAGATGCGGTTCGCATCTTCCCACCTGCCGAGAAGGAATGCAGACAATAAACCCACGCTGAATGCGCAATACCAGTTAACCATTTCCTTTCGGCATCGCCCGGACTTCCGGTCAATGTCGGATGACCACCAGTTACCAAAAAGCAGATCCAGAGTGATAGTAACCGTTTGCTCGAGATAATGTGACACATTGGGGGCGTCAGGTAGTTCAAAGTGTTTGGCAGCGATTACGCGATGCAAGAACACCAAATCAAATACGCGAACGGAAGAACCAGCGTGTTGTGGATCGTAATTCCCCAATCCAACCACCCTACTTAAGTCACGGACGCAATAATCGTTCAGTTCAACATTCGGGTCAAAGCCAATTGCTTGCCATCGTGCCGTCATTGCATCAACCTCGCCCTTTCGAATGAAAAGACTATAAGTCCTAGCTTGCTAACTGAGCCGCAGTGATGAATTGGAATCCAGCTGCACCGCGCCAGTTCTACGTTTGATGGATTGATTGCACGGTGAACAACCAACTCCTGGGCAAGCTTGGTTTGCGGTTCTGTCTTTCTCAATTTCAGTTCTCAATCTCGCGATTGCTCAAGCCCCACATTTTGCAATTTGCGTTGTTCATTATGCAATCGACCGGCGTATCGACATCGGTATAGTGAAATTGCGAATTGGCTATTGCGAATGTGCTGGTACGAAACGGGCGAGACAGCAATAGCATGGCGCACAATTGAGACGAATTCGTTTTCCAAAGTGTCCGAGTCAAACGTCCCTTCGCTTTGGTAACCACCACGTCGATCCGCACGTGACCTTCCCGCTGCAATCCGTATCGATGGTCAACGGAGCTGCTCGGGTTTTGGAATCCGGAACTAAAAAACGCCCTCGGCAACATCTTTCAGTGTTGACGTACGTCAATAGCGACGTACGATTGAAGGCATTCGGAATCTTAAGACCCAGGCGGTAAAATGAAGGCAAATCCTGGTGGAAACCTCGACCCTGACAAGGTTTACGGTCGCGACGCGCTCATCGAAATGCTTTGGGAGCGACTGGAGACCCAAAGCATTCTGATCAATGCCGAGCGGCGGATCGGCAAGACCCAGATTCTGCGCAAGATGCTCTTAGAGCCGAAAGCAGGCTGGAATCCGGTCTTTCGAGACCTGGAGAAAGTTCACTCCGTCCAAGAGTTCGCGGAGTTGGTCTATGACGACGTCCAGAAGTTTCTCGGCACGGGAACCAAAGCAAAGAACTTTATTCGAAGACTTCTTGAAGAGAACGAAACCGACTACGTGAATCTGAAGGGACGCACGTGGAAGAATCTCTTGGCATCTGCAATTCACGATTTGATGAGCAGTTCCGTCACGAGCGAACGCCTTGTCTTCTTCTGGGACGAGGTTCCATACATGTTGGAAAGTATTCGAAAGAGAGACAGTCCCCAACTGGCTGCCGAAGTCCTGGACACGATCCGAAGTTTGCGAGTCGAAAACGAGAAGTTTCGGGTGATCTTCACTGGTTCAATTGGTCTGCATCACGTCCTAGGAAAACTATCGTCTGCCGGTATCCCCACGTCGGCTAAAAATGACATGTACCACGTCACGGTGACTCCGCTGGCACCGACGGATGCGGAGAAGTTGGCTGCCGATTTGTTGTGTGGTGAAACGATCAAGTGTGAAAATCTTTCGGATGCAGCGGCAACCATCACGCACGAAGTTGACTATTTTCCTTTTTACATCCACCACGTCGTCGCGGGCCTTCGAATTGAACAGCTTACTGCGACCGACGACAACATCGTAGAATTCGTTGCCCGCCAGCTGGTCGATGCCTCCGACCCCTGGCAACTCGCCCATTATCGAACGCGACTGGTTACGTATTACCCTGACGGCGATGATGCGGAAGTCGTTTCGATCATCATGGACGTATTGGCATTGGCTGATAGTTCGGCTGATCCAATGTCGGTGGATGAAATCCTTGATCAAGTACGAGGTCGTGACGCAAAGGTCAAGGATCGCAACGATCTTCTTCGGCTTCTTCGAATGTTGGACGCCGACCATTATCTGTCACGTGAAACGGATGGCCGATACCGATTTCGTTTTCCATTGATTCGCCGCTGGTGGAAATTGGACCGCGGACTATGAGCAAGAAGACACCAGCCAAATCGGCGGCAGCACAACTGCGTTTTACGGACGAACAGTTCATCTGGCGGTTTTCGCCGAACCAGACCGAACCGGAGTTGTTGGAAGCAATCTTTGTCGGTCGCGAGTCGCTGCTGGAGAACTTACTGGAAAAGATCGCCGAAGTTGCAAGCAGCGGTTCAACTCACCATGTACTGCTTTATGGTCCACGTGGAATCGGCAAGTCACACCTGACGGCACTGTTACATCACCGGATTCGCGGCGATGACAAACTTAACGACGCCATTCACATCGCATGGCTGAACGAAGACGAAACCACGACTTCGATGGTCCAGTTACTGGTGCGCATCTATCGCGCGCTTTGCAATGCGTATCCCGATGAATACTCTGCCGAATGGTTGAACGAATTGCTGGATGAGTCGCCGGGCGAAATCGCGGATGTTTTGAAACATCGCTTGATCGATAGGTTCGAAAAACGCAAGCTCGTCATTTTGGTCGAGAATTTGAATCTTCTGTTTGACGGTCTTGGTACTGACGGGCAACAGGATCTGCGTACTCTATTGCAAGAGCACCCATTCGCGAGCATCTTCGCGACCAGTCAGCAATTGTTCAAGGCGGTGAATGACCGTAGCGAACCGTTCTTCGGCTTCTTTCAATCGATTCAGTTGCAACCGTTATCACTGCAGGATGCTCAGCAGTTGTTGGTCAACATTGCCGCGGCCAAGGGACAAAACGATCTGGTCGCGTTTTTGAACACGCCCGATGGTCGCGGTCGTGTGAGGGCGATCCACGATTTGGCTGGCGGTAACCATCGCGTCTACACCGTACTCAGTGGTTTTGCCACACGGGAATCGTTGGATCAACTGGTGGTTCCGTTTAAGAAAATGGCGGACGATTTGACACCGTACTATCAAGAACGACTACGTTGGATCTCGCCTCTTCAACGGCAGATTGTTGAACTGCTTTGCCGAGTCCATGGAACGATAAATCCGAAGGAGATTGCCCGGCGGTTGCTGCTCGATCAACGCAGTATCGGCAAACAGGTTCGCGAACTGGCGCAAATCGGATACCTGACGTCCACCAAGCGAGGCCGCGAGACGCACTATGAACTCAGCGAACCGTTGATGCGATTGGCTTTTGAGGTCAAAGAGCAGAGTCTGTTGGGAATGCTGATCGAATTCCTTCGCATCTGGTACCGACCGGACGAGATGCAGAAACTGCGAACGGCCGGATTGAGCCATTCATCACAGGCTTACGTCGATGCCGCGTGGGAACGATCCCAGACTCACCCAGATCCTCGCGTCAAGCTGATTCAGGATGAACTCGACCGAGCCAAATCCGAGGGCCGCAGCCACGACCTGGCAGCACTGTGGGAAGAAAAAGCCGCCGCTACAAATGCAGCGTCCGATTGGTTTCAGGCAGGTTATTACTTTGGCACGGTCAATAAGAGCTTTACAAACTCGATTGATTGCCTCGACAAATCAATCGAACTCGAACCGAAAGACGCTGCTGCGTGGAACAACAAAGGAAGCTCGCTGCACAATCTTGGCCGCTACGAGGATGCCCTCTCCTGCTACGGTAAAGCGATTCAGCTTGATCCGAAAATCGTTTATTCACGATTCAACCGCAGTGGAGCTTTGTTTGGTTTGCATCGCTGGGATGAGGGATTCGATGCGATTCGTTCCGCGTTTGACCACGCGGATGCGTCAACGGATTTCCTGGGCGATGTCGCGTCGATGTTCTCCCTGATCTTTCGGCTCAGCGAAACCGAAGGGCAAATTCAGTCGCGAGTCGACACGTTGGTCGATCTCTATCAGCAAGCTGCAGTTGAGCGGGGTTTTTCGAGGCCGAATCGACGCGCATTGGGAAGAGTCGCCGAAGCTGCATCGACGCCCTATGGTACGGGGCCATCGTCTCGACCGACGCGTCCCGCGTTGAATCCGCTCGCCTACCTGGCGGATGGGCTGGTCAAATCACTCGGCAAGATTGATCCGGAAAACGGGACCGCCGCAGTCATGGAAAGCTACGTCAAGACTGTGCAGAATCGCGTCGTCGGCATTCTCGAATTCCAGATCGCCCTGCGGCTTTTCCGTTATGGCATCCGATATCAGATCAGTCGCAAAGAATCAGAATTCGTCGAACTGATCCAACCCGAACGCCACATTCTTCGACAGGCGTTGGGCATTGAACGAATCGAATCGAATCACTGACCGACAGTTTTGGCAAGAACGTCATCGTCGTTGATTGCTCCGCAATC
>JAGQPO010000571.1 GCA_020426665.1 Planctomycetales bacterium | reverse complement strand
CTCTCCGAGGTCGGCCACACCGGCCACGGAGTGTCCGGCGACATTCCATGTCATTTTTGAAAACGCTTTCGGGTTAGGACCGTAGCGGAAGTCGCGCGAGACTTTCGTCGATTCCTGCCTCCACCACGAAACTCTTGACGAGTTCCGCTACCTAAAATCGAATTGGAACAAAGCACTACCGGTATCCTCAAATCTCGTCCAGCAACTCTGCCAGTGCCTCGTCGAACATTTCCGGTTCGGCGGCTTGCTGTCGGGCGACCTCGTTGATCACTCGCAATGCATCGAGCGGCGTGATGAACCCGTTTCCGTTCACATCGTAGAACGGCGGCGGTCCGACTTCATCGGTGATTTCAAACAACTTGTTCGTCGACCGATGGTGGACCGTCGCCCTCGCCAGTTCGTTCAAGATCACCAAGGCGTCGAACGGTGTCACGGAGTCATTGTTGTCAACGTCAAACTGATTGATCGGATTTTGCCATCCGTTGGATGCCTCTAACAAAATGTTGCCAACCTGCACCTGGCTGGCGTCATCACCGAATCCGACAAGATCGAACATCAGCGTCGCAGTGTCACCACTGACTTCGGCGGGCAAGTTGATTACGACATCGATGGGTTGAGTCAGATCGACGACGCGTCCGCTGCGCCGCGCCCCGGAGACGGTAACGCCATCGGCGAAATACACCGTTCCGTCAGCCTGGATACTCAGCAGCGCATCGCCTCCACCCAGACCTGTCATTTCACTCAGCATCGACGCCCCGCTAATTGAATCCAACATCGCAACCTCAAACACCTCCGGCGGGTGCACGGCATTGGCATCAGCGACGCCGCCGACATCCAACGACAAGCCCGTCAAGGTGAAGGAAAGCGTATTGATGCCCGCCGGAACGACAAACGTCTGCGACAGGTCGGAAATCATGCCGACGTCTTCGGTGATCGTTGCCGAACCGCCAGGAATTGCCACATTGCTAACCGTTGACCAAGCAAAGTTGGAAGCATTTGGATCGGTCACCAGCAGTTTCTGGTTCCTCAAACCGACTGGCGGTCCATTTTCAATCGCCTTGACGATCGAATCCGAGAAGAGAGTGAATCCGGAATGGGCAGACAGGTGATCCTGGGCATGCAGGTAGGCCACAACGTTGCTTGAAGTAATCGGTTGCTCTGAGTACGTCGCTTGTCTTTGCCGGGTGTCCTGAACCGTCCGAATGATGTCGGCATCGATTTCGGTCATCTGTTTTCGCGTACTTGGCGAAAGGCTGCCCGCCATTAACTGACTTTGGTAGGTGGCTGCGTCCAATTCATTTCCTGTCGAGTCCAAGAAGTAGCGATTACCGGTCATCGAATCGAATACCAATCGCGAATGATCGTCCAGTGAAACATTGGCGGCAAACGAGTCGTACTGGAGAGCGAAACCGAGAAGGTGTGATAGCTCGTGATTAATCACCGTCCACAAATCGTAGTGGGAACCGACTTGGGCATCTCCCTGCAGCAAGCCCATCGCATTCACTGAGAATTCTTCATTGAACAGCGGTGTTGCATCGACGAACCAACCCGCTCCATCCCCGTCGGAATCGATTTCGATTACGGCCGATGTCGTATTTCCGACATTATCCGTCGAGCGAACCTTTGCCGAAGCCAATTGGCCATCTGGAAGATCGGTGATCTGTATTTCGATCGCCGCGGCCGGTGCATCGCCAAATCGTGCCGTCCACTGGTCGTTGGCAACTTCAAGCATCGCCGACGCTTGATTGATCAACTCAGTCCCAGCAATAGTGACATCGATCGGCGTACTAATAAATCCTGGATAGGTAAGCAGTTTTGGCGTGACGACAACTGCCCATCCCAGGAATTCTTGGCTCCCGTTTATGTAGCCTCGATCGTATACCCACTCGCTGGCCCACATTTCTCGCCGTTGCACGCGTGAGTAGTCTCGATGACCTTCCGGGTCTCGAAGATAGATTCGATCTTCGATTTTTCCTGTCACTGGGTTGAGCTCGGGTCGAATTCCGTCGACGACGACGGAGTGGTCCCAGTATCTGCCACTTGAGCGAATACGATCGGAGACCGCTCCTTCGAGCACCAGTACCGAGTTGTAAGATGTTGGTTCCACATCATCAGCAGCGCCGCCGCGAACGGCACTTCGCAAGTCGTCGTAACTTAATGTTCGCGACCCTTCGCCCCAGGTCTGGGTTTTCGCGTGATCGTAGAATTCGACATTGAAGCCATGTTGTTCGAACAGTTCAATGACTTTTAATTTATTTACATCTGATGTCGCCGGTGCTTTTACCGGGAAACCCCGATGGTCCAAACCATGCTTGTTATCGATGTCATACGTATCGAAAAGGGTAATCAATTCTTCGATCGAGATGTCGATTCCATGCGTGTCACATAACATCTTGACCGCGGAGGGATGGCAGGCGACTTGACCTTCAAAGTGCTTGGGCTCGGCAACTCCTGTTTTCAGTCTTCCTCGTTCACTGATCAGAGCTGCGTCCGTGATTCCCAGGTCATTCTGATTGATTAGTGGATATTTTGCTTCATCCTTGAACCGCATGGTCGGATTGTAATCGGGTTTCGGAGGAGCCTTTTTCGGTGTCGGTTTTGCGACCGGTATCTCATACGTTTTCGGGCTCGATGGGCGGCGTCCGTCAAAAATACTGCCGGGCAGTCTCGGACGATTGGTCGTCACGTGCCGCTTAGGAGTGTTGATGACATAGGTCGTTTTAGTGCTATATGTCTTGACGCAGTTGACGTGGTCAACACTGGCCAACTTCATATAGTTTGCCTTTGTCTGCTTGTAAGTAATTCGTCCCGCGACTCCCAAGCTAAGCACCGTACCGAACAAGCCCAGGCCCGCTTCCATCTTGTCGGGATTCAACGGGTCGGCCAGCCATTGCCAGATCGGTTGCAGCGTGACAATTTCTGCGCTGTGCGCAACCAGGCTCGGGGCCCCCACCGATCCGGACATAGCGATCTTGCCCAATACCAAATCGTTGATGCTTAGCTGCACCGCATCGTTGCTGTAGGTCAGGAATGCATCAACTTTCCCAAGTAAAGTCGAAGTATCGACGTCACGCTGTTTGCTCAAAAACTGTTGCCGTGCCTTGACTCTGAATTCTTCCAGGAACAACCCTGCCATGTCAGCCGGATGCGTCTGCTTGGCAATTTCGCGTTGTTGGCGAAATTCCTGATAAAGACTCCGCTCGCTGCTGTCTTCCAATCGAAGATTGATTGCCGAAGCCGCCGCGTCATTGCTCCGTTGACTCACAACGGCATTGCCGACGGCACGGGAGAACGAGTGCGAGTCAAGGCCGCGAGCCGCCAACCCGGTTGGATCAAAGTTATTGGCAGGGTCGTTGCCCACGTAACGATACAAGTTTGCATCGCCCGCCGAAAAGCCGGCTGGGTCTCGAGAGATGAAACGGCCCGTTGTGGGATCGTACAACCGGGCACTCATGTAATAGAGTCCAGATTCCGAGTCATACTCTTGCCCGGCAAACAAGATATCGGGAACCGGGCCCGTTGCGGCCGTGATGTTCCCAAACATGTCGTAATCGATTTCCGATTCGATCAATCCAGCCGAATCGGTCACCAATCTCGTCGAACCGCGGTAATCCGTCAGAAACCAATTCAGGCTATCGACACTCGAAATGGCCAAGACCATCTCGCTGCTCGGAGCGGTTGTACGCCATTGCTGCAGTTGGTAGCTAGTCTCCTCGACCGTTAATTTGCCGATGATCGTCGAACCGTCGTAGAGATCCGCCTCAACCGTCGAAGGCTCAGGGCCATCACCGTCGGCATCCAATTCGATGATCGCCCTTCGATCCAATGGGTCGTAAGTATACTTTGCCGACTTCAGTGCGACACCGTTGGTGTCGTAGGTCGACAACTCGACCATCCGGCCTTTGTGGTCCCATTGGTAGATCGTTTCTGATCCATCGGCCTTGCTGACCTGGCGTATCAAGTTTCCGCTGGAATCAAATTCGAAAGTATAGTTCGCCGTCTCCCTTAGTTCGTTCTCTTGTCCAACAACGACGTCCGCGTCGGTAGGGTTCCCAAGTGAGTCGAAGAAGTAGGCCGATGTGGTTACACCGTTGGTTTTCACGGAACGGATCTGGTCAAATCCGTCGTACTCGAACTCCAGAGTGGTGTTCCCTTCAACGACCTGGCGGACACGTGAATTCTGGTCGTAGGAGTAGGCGTATTGGACAAGAGGTGTTCCGTCGTTGGAGTGCACAATCGCGGTCAAACGACCGGCGTCATCGTAGGTGCGATTCGTTGATGGGCCGGTCTCGGCGTCGCTCGAACGAGTAATTGAGGTAATTCGGCCGGTTGGATCAAAGGTCATGCCAACTGTATGATCCGTGATCCACTGCCCCGTCATGTCAATTGATGTGGGACGCGCCAGGGCGTCAACGATAATGTCTTTTTCGACCACCACTTCAGACCCAACTGAATAGGCGGTATGAACAAGACGACCGGCTTGGTCATAGGAATGCTCCGCTTTCCAATCGACTCCCGATCCGTTGCTGGACTCCGAAATCAATCGTCCTTCGTTGTCATAGACAAAGTCCAGCGTGAAATCGGCGTTCGCGATCTGCGACACTCGATCCAGCGAGTCAAATTGATAGTTCAATTGTTCGACAATCGAGCCTTCATCGGAATAGGTTTCCGACGTAACCCGATAAACGTTGTCGTAGGTGAAGGTTGCCTCCACGCCGCGCGGATCAACGACTCTTGTCTTGTTACCCGCAGCATCATACTCCCAGAAATAGGCATCACCGGACGCATCGGTCTGCGAGATCTTTCGGTGCAGCGAATCGTATTGGTATTCCGTTTCGTTGCCGGAACCGTCAACGTAACTGACAGTCTCGCCTAGCAAATCGTAACGTTCCTGAGAAATTAAGACGCCGTTGGTCGACATCGTTGTCAAGCGTCCTACGGGATCATACTGATACGATTCGATGTTCCCTAACGGATCGATAGAGCGAACGAGTTGGCGTGAGGCATCGAACTCCTGCTTTGCAGTGGCGCCTGAACTATCTGTCGTTTCAATGATCAGACCGACCAGATTAACCTCGTATTGCGTCGTTCGCCCCGCCGGATCGACAAACGAAGAAATGTATCCGACCGAATCGTATGAGGTCGTCGAAGTGCCCCCGAGTGCATCGATCGACTGAGTTTCGCGTCCAAGTTTGTCGTAAACGTATTGAGTCTCGTTCCCTAACCCATCGATGTATTTTGTCTTGCGATCTTCGGCATCGTATTCGAACTGACTTACCCGACCCGTCGTGTCAATGACTTTGACGACACGGTTGCGATTGTCATATTCGTATTGATAAACTCCGCCACCGATGTCGGTCATCCGCGTGGTGTTTCCATTGGCGTCGTACTGATACGATGTCTCTCGCCCGAGAGCGTCAATGCTCTTGAGCATGCGATTCATGGCGTCATACGTGTAGCTGCGAGTATTTCCCAATTCGTCCGTTTCTGCGATTCGATTTCCGACGGCGTCAAAAACGGTTACCGTCGTGTCGCCAAGGGGATTGGTGGATGTGACCAAGCGATCCAAGTTGTCGTAACTGTAGGTCCACCTGTTTCCGAGCGGATCAACCTTGCTGGTCAAATTGCTTGCCGCGTCGAAGGTAAAACGTTCGATTGCTCCGTCAGCGTACTTGATCGACGTTTGTCGATTCAGTCGATCATAGGTCCGCGTCGTGGTGCGACCGAGCGGATCGACTTCTCGAATGACGTTACCGACGGAATCGAACTGGATCGTCCACGTTGAACCTACGGCGTCGGTTGTGGCAATCAACCGTGAGGCGGCATCGTACTTTTCCGTGGTGACAGCACCCCGGGGATTGATTGTCCGAACGCGATTGCCGATCGCGTCATATTCGTATCGATAAATATTTCCTTCGGCATCGATCAATTCGACAGGTCGATTCGCGGCGTCATAGACGAACTCCGAAACCGCATCGGTACGGTCGGTCTGCAGAAGCAAGTTTCCTTCGGGGTCATATGCGAAGGTCGCTGTGTGATCAAGCGTGTCCGTGATGCTGACCCGACGATCCAATGAATCGTATTCGTATCGAGTTTGGTTACCGAGAGGATCGGTTACCTCCATCACATTGCTTTTCGCGTCATACTCATAGGTGGTCGTGTTTCCCGACGTATCCGTCTTTGAGATGGGTCGACCGATCGAATCACGCGTGGTCAAATCCTCTCTTCCCAACGGATCGATTGTGCGAATGAGTCGGCCCTCGCCATCGTATTCGAATTCGTACACCGAACCATTGGCATCGGTCATGCTAATTTGCCGGTTCAGCGCGTCGTAGGAATATAGCGTTTTGCGTCCAAGTTCGTCCGTCTCGGAAATCAGATTCCCGACCGCGTCATACTCCATCTGCGTTGTGCCCCCCATGGCATCGACGATTAGTGACAAGCGTCCCAACGCATCGTATCCGTATCCGGTTTTCGATCCGCGAGCATCCGTTTCGGAAATACGTCGGTCGGCGGCGTCGTAAGCATAGTAGTACGTGTCACCGGTTGGAGACGTATCTGAAATCAATCGCCCCCGCTTGTCGTAAGAGTAGGTGCTGCGACCGCCGTTAGGGTCAATTTCTGCGATCAAATTGTCGTCAGAGTCGTAACGGTAGCTCCATCGATTGCCTAATGGGTCCACCATCGAAATCTGTCGACCGCGGGCGTCATAGCTGAAGGTCGTCGTATTGCCGTTTCGATCGGTTTGCGTCGCCAGATTGCCGTCACGGTCATAGGTGTAGCGAACCGTGCCACCCAGTGGATCGGTCGCGGATACTTGCCGATGTCGAGAATCATATTCGTAGTTCGTGACTCCGCCATTGGCGTCGACCATTCGAATCACATTTCCGTATGGGTCGTATTCGTATCGTTCCACATTGCCGAGAGGATCCGTCAGGCTCAGCAAGTGCCCTCGGATGTCGTAGGCCATGTGGTAGACCTGCCCATTTCCGTCGGAACGGGAAGCAACATTGCCGTATTCGTCATACGTATAAATCAGTGCCACACCATCGGGCCGCGTCTCTTTCGTAAGTCGTCCCATGTCATCGTAGTCGTAACGGTACTGGTTGCCGTTACCATCGGTCATCGTCTCAACGAGTCCAAACGTATTGTGTGTATACGTCGCTTGGGTCACGCCGGCGATCTTCATCGAGTTCGTCAGTCCGCGGCTGTTGATGTCATAGGTTGTTACGACGCCTGCGCCATCTGTGCGGCTGGTGACACGACCGCCCGAATACTCCGTTGAATACACTAAACCGATCTTGTCGCTGACGGAATTGACGTTCCGTGCCCCGTCATATCCGAATCCGATCTCGTTGACACTGGAGGTCGATTTTAGCGCCAGTCCATCGTCGTTGAACGAGGACTCGTTCACCAATCCGATGGAGTCGGTGTATGCCAGTGGGCGACCATTACCATCCATGACCGTCGTCGAAAGATTTCCCCGACTGTCGATCATTTCCAATTCCGGCTGACCCAGCTCAGATGCGGTGGGAATCCTGGACGAGAGCGGATCTTTTGTCTCTTCCAGCGGGAATAGACCGTTCAATTGAGCCGGCTTGAAGTCCAACCGAGCGCCATCTGCCTTGGTGGCGGACTTGACTCGACCGGCGAAGTCATATTCGTGGCTTGATGTGTTTCCGTTCTCGTCGGTAACACGGTCCAGTAGGTGATTGTCGTAGGTGTACGCCCGCACTGCGCCGTCAGGACGTGTAACGGAAATCAGATCGCCGTCGGAGTTGTGTCGGAACCTTGTCGTGCGCCCTGCCGGGTCAGAAATCGATGCGATGGTGTTTCCGGAATAACTGAATACAAAAGAGCCGCCGGCAGGATCGATCATGGCGGTCACTTTCCCCCCAGCGTTGTACCGGTATCCGATACTGGTTCCGTCGACAAATTCGATCGCTTCCAATCGATTGAATGCATTAAAGCGCTGGACCGTCCCATCTTTCAGCGTGCGAGTAAATATCTCGCCCGCTCTGGTGATCTCGGAGTCGTCGGCGGGCGGCCCGGCATAGCGATCCGGTCCGACCAGCGTGAAAACGCTCTCGCTACCATCCCCATCGATCAACAACAATTTCCCACTTGATTCCTCGATGATTTCTTTCCAACCTTGCAGGCCCCAGCCCG
>JAGQPO010000570.1 GCA_020426665.1 Planctomycetales bacterium | reverse complement strand
CAACAGCAGCGAGTAATAAACATCGTTCGGACGAGCCCCCTGAGGAGTGCTGTCGTAGCGATCGGTCAGCGATAACTTCAGCGACAGGTTGTCGGTGTCATCCAGCAGGATTTCCCAGGCGAAGTCACTGACCAGACGGTAATCCGAGAAGTCTTCCCAGGCCGGAAAGTAGTCGACCTTGGCTTTCATTTTGTTGTAGCGATTCAGTTGGTACTCGCCTTCGGAGCCGAACACGGCTTCCGCTTTCCAGGAATCATCCGGTGCACCGATTTCTTGTGACGCACCGGCACCAAACTTAGCGGAAAGCGATGCGTCGTCGGTGCGAATGAAGTGGTATCCGACACCACTGTTCAGGTTCAGTCGAAGATCAAACGCTTTGAATTGGTCCCACTCCGAACCGAACTTTCCGAAGGCCGACCATTTTGAATCTTGGAACAATCGGTCGTAGTCCAGATTCAGTCGTCCGTTGTCTTCGGTGGTCACACCGCGATTGGTGGCTTTGCGGTAATCGAAGTCCACAGCAAAGGTGTAACTGTCCGTCTTTCGTTTCATCTCCAGACCGGTTTGCAATGCCAGCGTGCGCGAGTTTCCGCTACTGCCGTCCAACCCAAGTTCGGCGTGATTCTTCCAGCCGCGGGTGACCCATTGCCAAGGGATCTCGTACCAGGACAGTGTTTCCTCTTCCAGTGGCGCGACCTCGGCGGTCGCGCCGGCTGCGATCGCTTGTCCGATCGATGGCTGCGAATCGGTGACCGCCGGCAGATCCAGGCCCGCGGGCGGCAAATCGGGAATCTGAATCGGCAATTCTTCGCTGTAAGCTGCCGCCGCCGGATTCAATTGGTATCCGACCGTTGCGACAGGCGGCGAGGTCGCTGGCGAGGCTGTATAGGATTCCGGAAGCGGAATGCTGTCTGGAGACGGTAATTGGAACGTCGGCCCCGATTGCGCTTTCTCTTCGGCGGTTTTTCCCGAAAATGTCGGAATACCGAACTTCCACAATGGCGTGACGGCGGATTGGGCTTTGGCGGAGTGCTGAACCAGAACGGACGCGAACAGTGCCGCCGACAGTGTCACCGAGCACTTCAGTGGTCGCCAAGTTTGCTTGCGTTTCAAGTCAATTCTCGTTGATTGTGTGATTTGATCTGGAAGAGACGGGTTAACAAAGATTCAGCGGGCGTGTCTAGGCCTGCCGGCCGGTGACAGCCCTCTGTGATGGCTTCGTCCAGCTAGGCAAGGCCGGCGGGAAAAGCTACGATTTCGCCATGAGTGAAAACCAATTCAATGACCGGATGCGAAAGTTGCGAAATTTGGTCGTGATGGCCATGGCCGACGGTTCGATTGGCGAGCGAGAGGTGGCGTTTGTTGCCGAGCGATGTCATGAACTGGGGTTGGGCGAGAGCGAACTGAATCACGCAATCCGATTCGGTTTAGGGGATGATGCGGCTCTAGAATTGCCGACCGACCCGGGTGAACGCGACGAATTGATGATCGATCTGGTTCGAATGATGGCCGCCGATGGAGTATTGGACGAGAGTGAAAAGCGGCTCTTTGCGTTGGCGGCCGCGAAAATGGAGATGTCGTCGGAGCAGTTGAACCAATTGCTTGACAAGACATTGGAATAAGAGGCGTGGCAAAGATTTTGATCACGTCGGGCCCGACGCGCCAGTACTTGGATCCGGTGCGTTATCTCTCCAATGCCTCCAGCGGCAGGATGGGCGCAGCCCTTGCCGAAGCCGCATTGAGATTGGGCCATGAGGTCGTGATCGTTTCCGGTCCGGTTTCAATCCAGTACCCCTCGGCGGCCAAAGTCGTTCCGGTGATAACGACCGACGAGATGTTGTTGGCTAGCCGAACTTGGTTTGCCCGGTGTGACGGTGCGATCGGTGCCGCGGCGCCGTGTGATTACATGCCACGGTTTGTCGAAACGCAAAAAATCGCCAAGACCGGCGAGCCGTTAACATTGCAGTTGGTGGAAACGCCGGACGTCGTCGCGACATTAGGGCAAATGAAAACGGATCGCCAGTGGGTTGTCGGATTCGCCTTGGAAACTGAAGACCGACGGTTTCGAGCGATCGTCAAATTGGAAAAAAAGCTTTGCGACATGATTGTCAGCAACGGCCCGACGGCGATCGACTCGGATGAAAACGATGTCGAACTATTAGATGCCTCGGGAGTCGCCGTTGCCCACGTCAAAGGCACCAAACAACAGGTTGCCGATGTCTTGTTGGCCGAGATCGACGACCGATTGATTCGCAAGACCGCCTCGATACGATAGCGATCCATGACAACAGAACAAACAGTCGACCTGTCAACGACGCTCGGGCGATTGACATTGCCCAACCCGATCATGGTGGCGTCCGGCACATTCGGATACGCGCGCGAGATGGAACACGTCGTTGACGTTTCCCGATTGGGTGCCGTGTTGCCAAAAACAATCACCGCGGAACCTCGAATCGGAAACGCGCCTTGGCGAACGGTCGAGACCGCTGCGGGGCTGCTAAACGCGATCGGATTGGATAACGATGGTGTCGACGCATTTATCGAACATCATTTGCCCTACTTGCAATCTCTGCCGACACCGATTGTCGTCAGTGTTGCGGGGCGAACTCAGGATGAGTTTGTGTCTTTGGCGCGACGGATCGGAGAGTTTGGTGTCGCTGCGGTCGAGTTGAATTTGTCCTGCCCGAACGTCAGCGGCGGTGTTGATTTCGGGACCAACGCAACGTCATGTTTCGAAGTCGTCGCCGCGGCGAGGAAAGCGTGCGCGGTTCCGATTCTCGCCAAGCTGACGCCCAATGTGACCCGCATTGCCGAAATCGCGAAGGCGGCCGCGGAAGGCGGTGCCGATGCGGTTTGTCTGATCAATACCGTCCTGGCAATGGCAGTGGACTGGCGTCGCCGGCGCCCCATCTTGGGTAACGGCATGGGCGGGATGAGTGGACCGGCGATCAAACCGATCGCGCTGCGTTGTGTTCACCAGGTCGCGACCGCCGTCGATGTGCCGATCATTGGTATCGGTGGGATCGCAAACATCGACGACGTGATGCAGTTTTTGGTCGCCGGCGCTTCGGCCGTTCAAATCGGCACTGCGAATTATTATGACCCGACCGTGTCAGTTCGGCTGGTTGATCAATTGCCTGTAGCTCTGGCGGAGATCGACGCCGACTCAGTGGTCGATGTCGTCGGGACTCTCAAGGTTTGAATTTCCGCTTAGGATGCGCCGACGATGGCTCTGATGACGATTCTTGATGTGACGATTGGATTCGCGGGCCCCAATCTTTTGGATTCCGTCACCGCACAAATTGAATCGGGACAACGAATCGGGTTACTGGGCCGAAACGGTGCCGGCAAAACGACACTGTTGAAGCTGTTGTCCGGTGATCTGGTGCCTGATCACGGTGAGATTCAACGCGACGAAAAAACTCGCGTCGCGCGACTGACGCAAGACGTCCCGCTGGATATGAAAGGAAGCATCGCAGAAATCGTTCTGGCCGGTGTTCCCCACGAATGGGTTTCCGATCCGACGACCCGTTGGGAAGCCGAACATGCGGTCGAATCAACACTTTCTCGCATGCAACTTGACGGCAATCTGCAATTCGAATCGCTGTCCAGTGGAATGAAACGCCGCGTCTTGTTGGCCCAGTCGATCGTATCAAAGCCCGACATTTTGTTGCTGGACGAACCGACAAACCACCTTGATATCGATTCCATTTTGTGGCTGGAAGATTTCTTGTCCCGCTGGGACAAGACGCTGGTGTTTATCACCCACGACCGCTCGTTTTTGCAGAAACTGGCGACGCGCATTTGGGAGGTTGATCGAGGTCGATTGTTCGATTGGTCGTGCAACTACAAGACGTTTCTCGACCGTAAAGAACAGGCTCTAGAGGCGGAAGAAAAGCAAAACGCATTGTTTGACAAACGCTTGGCCGAAGAGGAGGCGTGGATTCGCCAGGGAATCAAGGCCCGCCGGACGCGCAACGAAGGACGGGTTCGGGCGCTTAAAGCAATGCGGGTTGAGCGCAGCCAGCGCCAAAACCGCGTCGGGACCGCAAAGTTGGAAGTCCAAGAAGCCGAGCGCAGCGGCGCGCTAGTCGCCGAATTGACCGATGTCAGTTTTGCGTATGGGGACCACCAAGTGGTGAATCAATTTTCAACCGCGCTGATGCGAGGAGACAAGATTGGCATCATCGGGCCCAACGGCGCTGGCAAGTCGACTTTATTGAAACTGTTGCTGGGCAAACTGACACCCGACAGCGGCAAGGTTCGGTTGGGCACCAAACTTGAAATCGCCTATTTTGACCAATTGCGTGACACGCTGGACCCAGAAAAAACGGTGCAAGAAAATGTCAGCGATGGGACTGATCAATTAAAGGTTGGTGGCAAGGCGAAACATATCCTCGGCTACCTGCAAGATTACCTATTCACCCCAGAACGTGCTCGCACCAAGGTCAAATTTCTTTCCGGTGGCGAGCGAAATCGAGCGTTGTTGGCGAAATTGATGAGCAAGCCGGCCAATGTGCTGGTGATGGACGAGCCGACGAACGATTTGGATGCCGAGACGCTGGAATTGTTGGAAGAACTGCTGGTGCAGTACGACGGTACGCTGTTGCTGGTCAGCCACGACCGAACGTTCCTAAACAATGTCGTCACTAGCACCATTGTGTTTGAAGATCAAACGATCCGCCAATATGTCGGTGGCTACGACGAATGGCGTGCAGCGGTCGAGCGACGTCGTGATTCCGGCGCGATCGATTCGGCGCTGCCCAAAACGAAACAGTCGGCGACGGCTCCGATCGATGTGGTCCCCAAGTCGACTCAAACGGTGAATCCCGCCGCGAACAAGCCAGAGCCCCGTAAGCTCTCGTACAAGGAAAAGCGGGAACTCGAGATGCTGCCCGAAAAAATCGAAAGCTTGGAGCAACAAATCGCCGGTCTGCATCAGGCGATGGCGTTGCCAAATTATTATCAAAGCGAAGGGGCAAAAATCGCAGCTGATGCGGCGCTGTTGTCTGCCACGGAAGAAGAACTTTCCGCGGCGTATTTACGCTGGGAAGAGTTGGAAAATTAGCCGCCGCCGATCCCTCGAAAAGCATCGACGGCGACCAGATGGGCTTCTTGCCCCTAGCGCCCGTCCTGTAGATACGAATCTAACAATTTGACGAATTCAAAACAGGTCAATTGCGTAATCGACTCTACATTTTTTCGAGTTCGATCTGGACACTAGGGCGTTTAAGGAAATTTGGCACACCAGTCGTCAAACTGGAGGCGCTTTTTGCGAAGATACGTCACTTTATTCAGCGGGAGACGCATACCAGTATGTGGTAATCCGAAAACCGATTTTCACCGCGCCAACGCAACGACAATCAGAGTCACTCTGCAATCAAAAGGACGTCGCTGGTCCGAAGCAGGGTGCCCTTTTCCAAGTGCACATTCTTCGTCGCGATCGTGTACTCGATCAAAGCAGTGTAATATCGCGTTTGCGATTCACTGACGCGGCGTTGGGCGTCCAGTAGCTGGTCGAAATTGATCGGCATCCCGGCTTCTTGAGAAGTTTCCAACGCAGTCAACGCATCGCTGGCGGCCAGATAACGGTTAAGATTCGTTTCCACCTGACTGAAGGCCCTGTCGCACTCGGCGACCATGGATGTCAAATCGTGGATGATTTGGCGTTCTTGCGCCTCCAGAACGGATCGCTCCCGCGCGACCTGCAATTTGGCGTGGCGAACCGCAAGATGTCCCTGTCGAAATCCGACTGGTAGTTTCAGTTCCAGGCTCGCTTCATATTCCTGCAAATCAAACGACGCCAAGTCGTTGATTGCCGAATGGCTGCCGGCCAGGTCTTTGTCGAGCCCGCGCAGGCGATAGATCGTGACAAAATCCAGCGACGGCATCAGGAAGTTTTTGGCTGCCAAAAGTTCCATTTCGCGTTGGCTGATCTTTAGACGCTGTTGCTGCAATTCGCTTCTCAACATGATGGCTTCGGCGGAGATCGATTCCCAGTCGAAGTCGATTTTGGCGCTCGACGGCTCGTCGCTTGGACGAAGCAAAGTTCCATCGTTGATGTCTAATCCGAGGATCAGCCGCAATCTTCGCTCAGCCGACTGAATACCGCCTACGCCTGCAAATGCGCCCCCGGTCGTTGAGTTGTTGTTTTGGGTCCGCATCGATGGTTTGCCGGCGACCGCGTCCTGATATTCACTTCGAAATCGAAAGTACTGTTCCCGCGCCAGCGCCTCGGCTGCGCCGGATTTCCGATTGCTTGCCTTCTGTGCTTCGTAACTCTTCCACGTCTTTTCACTTCTTAGCATCGCGTTACGTTTACCGTCGGCGTCTCGGTATGCAAAATACAGGTCCCAGTAGGCGTTGATCACGTTACTGACATAGTCGCGAACGCCTTGTTGAAATTTTGCCGATGTGATTTCGCTATTTACTTTGGCGATTAAAACGCCGTGGTAAACACCCGGAGCGGCCGCCGGACCTGCGATTCGATTGAATTGGAGACCACCACCCTGAAGCAGTGGTTGGCGAGCTTCGGCGTGCAATTGGGTTTGCCAGGCGCTGTTGGTCAAGTTTCCGGTTGCGTTGTTGGCATCGTAATCAGTGACGCTTCGGACCGAAAACTGCGCCCCCGTCGGCACCAGCTTGCTTAATTGGAACACGTAGTCATGCGTGTCTTGTTTGAACGCGTTGGCACCTCCGCCAAAGAAACGATTGTTGAATCTTCGGTCGTTATTCTGCCATTTTCCCAACGCATAAAATTGTGCGTCGAACGCGCTGAGAGCCGCTTCCATGCTGACTTGCGGATCCAAGCGTTGTAGGGACTCTGTTTGTTCTGTTTGAACTTGTCCCGGCGCACGAAGTATCCCGGCACCAAGATCCTTCAAGACGCTACGGTTTTGCAAGGCGATCGCCAACGCCTCTTGCAATGATATTTCGCGTGCCGGTGTTGATTCGATTTCTTCGGCGCTGCGAAGGGTGATCGGAGCGAGCCCCGTCGTGGCGCTGGATACCGTGTTACCGTGCTGCTGGGATTGAAGGTCACAAATAATCGCGTCAATGCAATCCGTTCGCTGGCCAATGGTTTCGGGCATGCTGTGGTAAAGCTGGCATCCCGTGCTGGCAATCATGACCAACCAAGCTGCGCAAACACGCATGCATCGACCGACCAGCCAATTGCGGCGGGCGGCGTTCGCTGGGCAATGCCAGCGGCACGATAGGTTCGACAGTTGAAGGTGGAACACGATTTTTAACGGTTTGGATTCGATCCGTCGGCAAAGTCTTTGGAATCGGCAAGGCTTACCTAAAACCCGCTTTCGTCATTATCGAACCCTGCGGTAGGAATCGTGAGTTCAAACCGACGGAATTGCGCCATCAAGCACGAGCCGAGGCGGTTTTCGAAATCGATCCGCGTGCGAGCATCCGTGAAACCGAGTTTCACGGATGCTCGGCGCTATGATCGATAGAGTCATCGCTACCGCCATTGTTTTCGAAACCGCGAAGTTTGACTGTCCGACAATCCGAAAATCAATGGTGTATGCCTCCCCAGAATGAGAAACCCAATCATGCCTGCACTACGTTACAAACTCACTGCGCTGCTTGCTGCCGCGGCAGTCGGACCCTACGCGGCGACCGAAACTCAATTGGGTCGACAAACGATGGCGCAGGTCACTTCGCTGTTTGGCGACAGCGGCACAGGAGGAATGGGGGCCGGAGATCTTGCGCCGGGGATCTCGACGAATCCCGAGCAACGGGTCACCGGATACGCCAACCACTCGCATTATGAAGTCGAAAAACTGCGTCAGGTCAGTACCGATCGATATCGATACGATACCGAATTGGCGCGAAAGTTGGGGGCGATCCCCGCTGATCCGGCAGCCGAGCCGACGTTAAGCGGTTACCAGATCAAAGACCTCCGCGATGTGATGCGATTCGATATCAACCCCGAGTGGGTCGTCAATCGATTCTCGCGTGTCAGTACGGTGCTGGCGGACCTGAATTTAAAAGGCCTGCGAGTTCCGGTGGTCACGGGGATCAAAGCGGATGACGTCGCTGGCACGCTGACATTCTATTTCGACAGTTCGGATCGGCTGCAACGATTGACGTTTCACGGATTCACCGGTGATCCGAATCGATTCGCGCAAATTATGATTTCTTACTATGGATTGAATCGAGAACCGGCGCTCGAAGCGGGAGCGTTTACCAAGCGTTGGAACGGACGCCCGGTGCATTTCATGCGTCTGACCCATGCTCCGGTGGTCTACAGCGACGCCATTCACCAAAAATACACGGTGTTCCTTGAGCTGAATCAGTCCGACCTGGCGTATGGCATCAGTGACGAAGCGCGTAGAATTGTCGTTTCTGACCATCACACCGGGCGGTGGTAATCCTGTACGATTGGGGAACGTGTCAGAGCACGGGATTCAACCACTGTGGGTGTCTAGCCCTTATCATCGATTGACGGAGCACTAGGTTGAAACGAAAACGATCAAAGAGTTCCGATCGTAATGTGAACGAAAAGGATCTGTCGGGTGATCCAAGTTCTCCAACACCCAGATCACCCCAATCCAGTTCAACGCAATCCAGTTCGCCGCAATCCGAACCGGCTGAATGCCCCGGCGATTCCCCAGTAAGTGATCAGACGCCAAGCAAACCAAGCGTCCAATCGTCAGACGAAAGACGCGGGGCCGGAGGTGGCACCTTTCGGCCGCAACGCGATGCGAATACGTTGATCGCTAAATTGCCGTCGTTGGCCAGAATCTCGTCGGTGGTCATGTTGATTGCCGGCATCCTGGTCGTCGGTATGTTGTTCTACAAGGTCATGGTCGGGTTCTTCATCCCGCTGTTCATGGCCGCGGCGTTGGTCGTTATTTTTCGGCCGATTCACGAATGGTTTTTGCGTCGATTCGGTGGGCGACGTCGACTCGCCGCAGTGGCCACGACGTCGGTGATCTTGTCGATTGTATTGATCCCGATCGTCCTGCTGATTTCGATTGCGATCGGCCAATTGACCGGATTGGTTAGCCGCACCGATTTAGATGACTTGAAGGCGGCGTTTGAACGAGGTCGCACTCAATTGGGCTTGGAACTGGAACACGCCGACCGATTCCGTCGGCTTAATGAACTGGCGGGAATGTTGGACGAGATCGACAAGCCCGACGAAGTGCGATTGGAGATTGACGAATCCAAGAAACTGATCAGTTTTCTGGAAACAAACGTGCCGGGGGATTCTCCAACCGGCGATACGGGCGACATCGCCATCGAACGCCTGAATGACTTGCTGGAGATTGTTGGTCAGTTGCAATCGATGAACGGGGCCGAGGACACGGCTGATCGGATCGCGCTGGAAGAAAACTTTCATCGCGGCTTCGTCGTTGCATCGGCTTCGATTAATTCGTGGATGAACGCAAAGCTTGGCGGAGCATTTTGGACGCAGGCAAAACTGTTGACTAATCCGAGTGAAAAGGATTTGGCATCTGCGATCAGAGCCACGCGCGAATACCTGCAACCGCGTTTTGTAAAGTTCTCGGGCGTCACCGGAAAAGTGTTTGTCCAAATCATGGTCGGTCTTCTGATCATGGTGATCTCGATTTACTTTTTCTTTGTCGATGGACCGGGGATGGTTCACACGTTGATGCGTTTGAGCCCATTGGACGATGCATATGAGTTGCGATTGCTTAGCGAGTTTGAAAAAACCAGTCGCGCGGTGGTTTTGGCGAGCGTTTTGAGCGCGCTGGTCCAGGGAATCCTTGCATCGATCGCCTTTTTCTTTTGCGGTTTCCAATCATTTATTTTGTTGTTCATGGTAACGACCGTGATGGCACTGATTCCGTTCCTGGGTGCCGCTTCGGTCTGGGCTCCGTGCGCGATTTATCTTGCTGCCGTCGACCAGAACTACTTCGCAGCCGTCTTGCTGGCAATTTATGGCGCGGCGATCGTGTCTTCGATTGACAATGTGATCAAAGCGTATGTGTTGCACGGGCATTCGGAACTGCATCCGCTCGTTGCGCTATTAAGTGTGCTGGGAGGCGTACCTGTGTTCGGGCCGATTGGGATTTTGATCGGGCCGATGGTCGTTGTTTTCCTGCAGACACTGCTCGAGATTTTGAATCACGAATTGGCGCTTCGCGACACCTCACCGGGAGCTCCAAAGTCGACAACCGCCGTTGCCGAAGAGTGAATTTTGCGGCAAGTCGCCGTGACGCTGGACCAATTTCACCAAGATTACCACTACGCAAGAACATGTCTCTCGACGAATCATTGTTTCGTTCGGTTTGCGATGCTGCCCGCCGCGCTGCGGTGTTCCAATCGGCGGCCGATACGCTTGAATGGGACGAGCGGACCGGCATGCCAAGCGCCGCTGGCGAGTATCGGGCCGATCAAGTCAGCGTGCTGCGGGCTGCGGCGCATGAAATTCGCACTGAAAAGAAATACGGCGATGCGCTGCAAACTTTGTCAGATCAATGTGCCGAATTGGATCCGCATGGAGATCAGGCGGCAACCGTCCGTGGGCTGCATCGTGATTATGTCCGTGATTGCAAGTTGCCGGTGGATTTAGTTTCTCGGTTGAGCGTTGCAACCGTCCGCGGGCAACAGTCGTGGGATAAAGCGAGGAAACTTGATTCGTACCAGGCGTTCAAGCCGGCGCTGACCGAGATGATCTTGCTCAAGCGGGAAGCCGGTGCCAGGATGGCCGAGGGAACCAATCATACCGTTTACGAAGCGTTACTGGACGAGTACGAACCGGATGCACGCGTCGATGATCTGGTTCCCGTTTTTAGTGATTTGAAATCCAGGCTCAGCGGTTTGATCGCCGAAATCTCGGACGCTACGAAACAACCGAATATAGACCTGTTAAAGAACGGTTTTCCCATCGCCCAGCAACGACAATTCAGTCGCCGGATTGCCGAAAGCGTCGGGTTTGATTTTTCCCGCGGTCGTTTGGATGAGACAAGCCATCCGTTTTGCACGACACTGGGGCCGAGTGATTGTCGGATTCTGACGCGGTATGAAGAGCACTGGTTTCCCGGTGGGCTGTACGGAACCTTGCACGAAGCCGGGCACGGCATGTACGAACAAGGGCTTCGGTCGGATTGGTTCGGATTGCCGCCTGGCAGATACGTATCACTGGGGATTCATGAATCACAGTCCAGACTGTGGGAAAACCAGGTGGGCCGCAGTATGCCGTTTTGGCGATGGATTTACCCACTTGTTAACCAATCGTTCCCGGACGCGCTGTCGGGAGCTGATTTGAATGCAGTCTACTTTGCGATCAACCAGGTCCGCCCCAGTTTGATCCGCGTCGAAGCCGACGAAGCGACCTA
>JAGQPO010000569.1 GCA_020426665.1 Planctomycetales bacterium | reverse complement strand
GACTTTTAAATAGGTGGGTACCGCCCCGCGGTTTGATCCGATGAAGGCGACGCGTGACCAGGCGCTTTGTGGGTTGAAGGAGATTCCGGAGGAGTCGTTGATCGTTAATCCCGACAACAACGGGATCAAAGACGTTGTGGTTTGGGTCAAAGAAGGCCGGGGAACGAAGTTGCCCAAGGACAAGGGTGGGCCAAAAACCATTGTATTGGCCAACGACGCCTGCCGATTTCAGCCTCACGTCGTGTTGGCGATGACGGGTGATACGATCAAGGTTACCAATCCCGACAAGGTCACTCACAACGCGAAGTTCAATGGGTTCAAATTGAACATCAACCCGTCGATTCCCCCAGGGGCTGAAATCGACGTCAAGGTGGAAGACGAAGAGCCCTCGGTGATTGGGGTTGAATGCAACATTCATCCTTGGATGCAAGCTCGCGTGTTGCTTGTCGGCCACCGATTTTCAGCGGCGAGTGATGCCGACGGTGTGCTGGAAATCACCGGTCTGCCCGTTGGTGAAGAATTGGAATTTCAAGCCAATCACCAAACCGGCACCTTTGCCAACGAGATCATGATTGACGGCAAGAAGTCGTCGTGGAAACGAAACCGGTTCAAGGTTGAAATCAAAGCCGGTGTTAATGATCTGGGAACGATCGAAGTTCCCGCCGGCGAATTCAGCAAATAATGGGTTGCAGGGCTGTCGCCGTGGGTCATTGAGGCGGTCAATTGAGGCCGCCGATTGCCGCGGCAACTTGCGAAATCGGACGGGTGTGTCACCCGCTGCGACAATTGCACGGTTGGTTCATTAGCCAACGGTCGGTTACTCTAATGCTTTAGCACCGACCGTTTAGATCGTGATGAGACCAACCTTCCTCCCTTCGTTGATCGTCCTTGCCGCACTGCTGTTGTGCGGCTGTGACGCCCCGGTGGATCATTATCCGCCAAACGAGCTGTATTCGCTTGTCGTTTCGACCCGCGAGATGGTGTCGACGCAAGTGGCCGCTGACGACACCACGGCGGTCGTCGAGGCCTGGTTCGGGACTCCGGTCCAACCGCGCTGGCCCGCCGACCAGATGTCCGGTTCTGCCGCAAAAGCATTGGTCCGTTTAGACAACTTGGAACGCGCCGCCGGCCGCGTCTATGCCGACCAAGATGACCTGCATTTCGGCTTGTACAACGAACATTGTGTGACCTGTCACGGAGTTTCCGGTGGCGGCAACGGACCGGCATCGCTGTTGCAAAATCCCTACCCGAGGGACTTTCGCGCGGGCGTGTTCAAATGGAAATCGACGGCGCGCAACGCAAGGCCCACTCGCGATGATTTGATCAAAATCCTACAGCACGGAGCTGCGGGATCGGCGATGCCAACGTTTCGTCTGATTCCCGAACAGGATTTGGAAGCCCTGGTCGACTACGTCATTTTTTTGTCGGTCCGTGGCCAATTCGAACGGGAATTGATTAGCGGGGCGGTGCAAGAATTGGAGTATGACGAAGCAAGGCCAAGCGACGGTTTAAGTTTGATGTCGATCGTGGGCGGCGATGAGGAATCGGAGGCTTTGAGTTTCGCCCGAGAAACGCTTGATCGCATCACGGACGGTTGGGCCCGTGCCGACGATGCGGTGATTCAGGTCCCGCCGGAAACGGTTGCTGATGCGGCTTCGATTCAGCGGGGCAGGGAGTGGTTTCACAGTCCAAAAGCGCTGTGTTCGGGATGTCATGGCCAAGACGGCGATCATCCGCTGGCCTTGCAAACCAATTACGACGATTGGACGACGGAATTTACAAGCCGGATCGGTATCACACCCAGCGATCGCGAAGCCGTTCGCCCGTTTCGCAGTGCCGGCGCCCTACGCCCGCGGATTATCGTTCCTCGCAAGCTGAGTGATGGAGTTTTTCGCGGTGGCGATGATCCCCAGACGGTCTATCGTCGGCTGGTGACAGGGATCGATGGGACGCCGATGCCGGCGGTCAACGTTTCCGACCAGCCGTCGGCGACGGGACTGACGAGTGACCAGATTTGGGACATCGTTCACTATGTCCGATCGCTCGGGGAGTCTGAATGATGAGTCGAGATAATTATCGGAGCATTGGCGCGATTACAGGATTGGCATTGGGAATCACGTTGATGATTTCCTTGGGGAAACACGGTGTGATTCCCGGTGCGATCTTTGGTGCCGGTGGTGCGCTTGCAGGCGGCGTGCTTGGGGAGCGAATTCACGGAATTCTTAATCGCAAATAGACGAACCATTGGTCTTTAAAAGTATTTGAATCGTTGTGGCTGAACCGAATTTGAGCGAGCAACAAACGTCCGATGCACCCGATGATTCGCTGCATGACTCACAGCCGAGTGTTGCGGTGGATCCGCGATCCAAGCTGCTACATCGCTTGGCTGTGCTGTCGGTGTGTCTGGTCTGGCCGCTGATTTGGGTCGGCGGTTTGGTGACGACCTACGATGCGGGAATGGCCGTGCCGGATTGGCCGGGGACGTACGGATACAATTTATTGCTGTATCCGATATCGACATGGCTGTCCGGCCCGTTCGATTTGTTTATCGAGCACGGGCACCGGCTGTTGGGTGCCGTTGTCGGTTTACTGGCGATCGTGATGGTCATCGCGGCATTTCGTCGCGAAGACCGCAGATGGGTGATCGGGTTGACGGTCACCATTCTGCTGGCCGTGATTTCGCAAGGGGTTTTAGGTGGCGTCCGCGTGCTGCTGGGGGATCGGACGTTTGCGATGATCCACGGATGTTTCGGCCCCGTGGTTTTTTCGCTTTGTTGCGTCGCGGCAGTGGTGACCAGCCGGTCCTGGTGGGATCGCAGGCACTTACCGTCCGCAGTGCCATCGCAAAAACCGATCGGGATGTCCTTGCTGGCGTTTGCCACCGTTCCGACGCTTCTGAGTTACACCCAGCTGGTGTTGGGGGCGCAATTGCGTCATGTCCAGCCTTTGACGACACCCGGCACTTTCACTCTGATTGTGGCGATTCACATTGTGACCGCGTTTGGTTTGTGGCTTTTGACGCCAATTTTGTTCCTTTTGGTGCGTCGATGCGGCGATTTGACGCTGTCCAGGCCTGCCGGTTGGTTGATATGGTTTGTGGGCGCCCAGATTTTGCTCGGGACCGGTACTTGGATCGTCAATTACGGGTGGCCGGGCATTTTGGAGTTTCTCCCTTTTGGCGAGGGCTATTTGGTTCGCTCCAAGGGGTTTATTGATTCGATCATCGTGACCGCACATGTTGCCGTCGGGTCGCTGATTTTGGCGACCTCGGTGGTGATTGGGGTCCAGGTTTTACGCCAGCGTTTTTTACACCAGCGCTCGCTCGCCGTACTTGTTTAATTGCACATGTCCAGCAACATCCTTGTTCCTGATTCATCGTATGACGCCGACCGACATCGTGCGCGGTTCGATTCGGGAACCGGGGTCGCGGTCCTGGACCCGCCGGAGGAATTCATGGAGGTGATGGCCCAAGCAAATCCGGCTGCAATGGACACGTTATCGCGAGCGGAAACTTCGTTGCGTGCGATCGTTTCCGATTTGGTTCAATTGACCAAGCCGCGGATCGTCGTGATGATTTTGGTAACCACCGTTGCCACGGCGATGATTGCAGCGGGCGGTTTGGTGCCAGTTGGCACGATGTTGCTGTTGCTGGTCGGTACTGCAATGGTGGCCGGCAGCGCTGGTGGGGCGAATCAAATCTGGGAACGTGAAATTGACCGCAACATGCCGCGAACCGCGGTACGTCCGCTGCCGTCGTCGCGTCTTTCGACCGGCCTGGCAACCGCCTACACGGCGTCGATGGGAACCATCGGGCTGGCGATTTTGTTGCTCGGTTTTGGAATCGCTCCGGCAGGCGTCGGTTTAGCGACCTGGTTGTTGTACGTGTTCTTGTACACACCGATGAAAACCAGAACCTCATGGAACACGACCGTCGGCGCGATTGCCGGCGCGTTGCCGATGTTGATCGGATTCACTGCGCTTGGAGGTTCCCTGGCCAGCGTGACGGGGTGGTTGCTGTTCGGCGTGTTGGCCGCGTGGCAATATCCACACTTCATGGCGATTGCGTGGCTGTATCGACGTCAATACGAAGCCGCCGGGTTTCGTATGTCGACGACAGTGGAGCCGACCGGTGTCTCGGCGGCTGTGCAAAGTATCGTCGGTTCGATGGCGGTGATCGCCTGTGGCGTCGGCCTGTGTCTGATGTCACCCGGAATGGTTCCTGCCGCCATCGGCAGTCTGGCCGTGTTGGCGGCCACCGTTCCAATGTTGAAAGCATCGATCCGATTCGCACGAAGTCGAGATGATGTGACGGCACGCCGATTGCTGCGTTCGTCGCTGTTGGTTCTTCCGGCGGTTTTGGCCGTCGTTACGATTCGTGTCTTCTGGTGATTTATGAGAACTGCTGCGAATTTGACCGCAATCCTGGTCGCGGGCATTCTGTTGGGGATGATCGTCAGGTCGTATCGGAGCAAACCGACGACGGCAGTTCCTGGACCGGACGATGTCGTCTATACCGCTGAAGTCGCACCGGGTGAAAAGCCACTGGTCACCGACAGCTCCGAAGTTGAAAGTGACGTGATCCAAATGCCGGACAATAACGGCATTCTGAATCGGTTTGAATTGACCGAACGCAGTGGTGAAACGATCACCAGTGAAGACTTGCTGGGGCAACCGTATGTGGTCAGTTTCTTTTTCACCACCTGCCCCAGCGTTTGCCCGATGCAGAATCAAAAGATTCAAGAGCTGCAGGAGCGGTTCAAAGGAAAGGGCGTTCGATTCCTGGCCATTTCGGTTGATCCGGAAACCGACACGCCTGAGGTTTTGCGAGAATACGCGGCGCGGTTTGCGGCTGATAAAGATCAGTGGTTATTCTTGACCGGCGATTTGACCTACATCCGTCGCATCGGCGGCGATATTTTTCAGCAACCGATCGACAAAGGTTTTCACACGCAAAAGTTTGTCCTGGTTGATTCCAGTGGCAAGATCGAGGGTTTCTACAAATGGAACGAACCCAAGCAGTTTGAAAAGCTTCAATCGGCGATCGAGGGAATGCTTTAATTCATGTGGCAGACACTTGCCGATCTATTGCCACATTGCACCGCATTGCTGAATACCGCCGCGACGTGCGTGTTGGCTTTGGGGTTGATTAAGATTCGTCAGGGAAATCCGCGGGCGCACAAGAAATTGATGCTGACGGCATTGGCCATCAGTGGATTGTTTTTGGCGTTGTACTTGCTGCATAAAGTCGCGCTCTATCAGACGACCGGCGAACCGAACAAGCGTTTTCCGACCGATACGACGATTGCTCCGCTGGCGGCTCGCTACACCTACTTTGGCATTTTGGGAACGCACTTGTTGCTTGCCATCGCCGTCCCTTTTCTGGCGATTCGAGCCGTCTACTTGGCGATGAAAGGTCGCATCGTCGCGCACAAGAAACTGGTTCGCTATGCGTATCCGATTTGGATGTACGTGTCGGTGACGGGTGTGCTGGTGTATTTGATGCTATACCAGTTGTACCCGGCGTGACGGGACGCTTGCGGAGGCTGGCCGCTATGCCGGGCGGTGGTTAGAGTTTCATGCCGAAGTTTCACAGCGGCTACCGATCGCATTCTCTATAAAAACAGATCTTTCGGTTTTGTCGCTAATTTCTCTAAAGTCCCGGTCGCCGACGGCCGACGGGGCCGGGCCAAACGTTAACTCCCACTTCTTTGGCTTTGGTTTTGTACCGTTTTCTCCGCCTATTGCTGCTGGTCACACTGGCAACCGTCGCAGGACACGCAACGGCGTTGGACGCCGATCCAGTCGCCCAGGCGAGTGTTTATTTGGATCAGGGCAATCATTCGCCGCAGGGCAGGGCAGGGGAGGCGTCGGATTCAGTACCACGTATTGTTTCGCGGCAAAGCACAGCGATGTCGGCACAGGCGATT
>JAGQPO010000568.1 GCA_020426665.1 Planctomycetales bacterium | reverse complement strand
GCCATGACCACAAATACGACCCCATTCCCACCGCAGACTATTATTCACTTTATGGTGTCTTTGCCAGTTCAGATGAGCCTTCGGAATTGCCGTTGTTGGGCGAACCCGAACCATCGCCCGAGTATGATGCGTTCTTAAAGGCCAAGGAAGAAAAGCAGCAAGAAGTTGAAAAGTGGCTGGAAGAACGTCGTGTTGCAGCGGAACAGGAACTTCGCTCTCGAGTTGCCGACTACTTCGTCCACATCGCAAGCTCGCTTCCGCAATACCGCGACGGGAAACCGTCGATGCAGGGCAAACGCGGACCACTTCGCCGCGCAGCGGTCCGACGATGGCAAGAATTCCTGGTTCAACCGGCACAGTCTCCGGCGGCAACTTGGGAATTGATGCGTCAGTTCGCTGCGTTACCTGCCGACGGCTATGCCGAAGCGGCGGTCAAGTTGATCGACGAGACAGCGGCGAAGAATGCTTTGCTGGAAAACGATTCCGATGCAAGGATTCCCAATCGATTGCTTAGTGCTTTGCGGGAAGCTAAATCGAACTCGTTCCCTGATGTTGCACAAGTTTTTGGTGACGTTTTTGAATCCGTTAATACACAATGGATCGAAACGCGAAAAGCAGACGAAAACGCGGAACATCTTGCCGACGGCGAAGACGAATTGTTGCGACAGCTGTTGTGGGCGCCTAACGTTCCGTCGTCTTTAGATCGCGACCAAGCGATCGCGCATTTGGACCAAGCCGAACGCGGACGTTACAACGAATTGATCAATGGGGTCAACGGAGTCGCTGTCACACATCCGGGCGCACCGCCACGCGGAATGGTGATGGTCGACAGAGATCGCCCAGTAGATCCCGTGATTTTTCGTCGTGGAGTTCCGGGAAATCGCGGTGACAAAGTTCCCCGACGTTTTCTGCAGGTCTTGTCCCAGGTCGACGGCGGAAAACCATTTGCAGATGGCAGCGGACGTTTGGAATTGGCCAAGGCGATTGCAAATCCCAATAATCCGTTGACGGCGCGTGTGATCGTCAATCGCGTCTGGCAACACCAATTCGGATCCGGATTGGTGCGCACATCCAGCGATTTTGGAACACGCGGTGAATTACCGACACACCCCGCGTTGCTGGATCATTTGGCCGCCGAGTTTATGGCCGACGGTTGGTCGATCAAACGATTGCAGCGTCGCATCATGTTGTCGTCGACGTGGCAACAATCCAGCCAGTACCGTCAGGATGCGGCGGAAGCGGATCCCGAGAATCGACTGCTTTGGAGGATGCCGCGCCGGCGGATGGAGTTTGAACCGTTGCGCGACCGATTGCTTGTTGCGGCGGGCCGATTGGACGATCACATCGGCGGACGCTCGGTCAAAATTCACGAAGATGCGACCCGGCGTGGGTTATACGCCTACATCGATCGTGAAGATTTGCCGGGCCTATTGGCCAGCTTTGACCTTCCCAGTCCTGATGCGAGTCGAGCGACACGGTCCGAAACAACAGTACCGCAGCAGGCGCTCTACCTGATGAATTCGGAATTTGTGATCCAACAAGCCCAGGCATTGTCCGCACGGACTGCAGACCTTGCGTCGGAACCTGAAAAACGAATTCAGCAGTTGTATCGATTTGCCCTCGCCCGTGACCCGGACGGCGATGAAATAAAAACAGCGTTAACTTACGTCGAAAAACCGGACTCCGCCGAAGCGTGGGATCGACTTTCCCAGGTCCTTTTACTTTGCAACGAGTTTGCCTTTGTTGATTAGAGAAGAGACGCTGCGGCGTTCGCTGCGGCGTTCGTTTTTATCGAATTCAACTTACAAACCCAACATCCCCGTCCTGCGTGCCATGCAATTGTATCGCACGCGGTGCCGTTGCCTCCACTCAGCGATCGGTATCTGCCATGTCAGACCCATTGTCGAAACTCATTCAAACCCCCGACACACGCCGCGAGTTTCTGCGTCGCAGCGGAATCGGACTCGGTTCGTTGGCGCTAGCCGGTGTGATGTCCGACGACGCACCAAACCGATTGCAAGCAGCATCCGGCACAAACCCGATGGCCCCCAAGGCACCGCACTTTGCGCCCAAAGCCAAGGCGGTGATCCATCTGTTTTTGAACGGCGGTCCTTCCCAGGTTGACACCTTCGATCCGAAACCGGCACTCGACGAGTATCACGGCAAGGCGATTCCGCTGGACTTGCGAACCGAACGCGAAACCGGGGCGGCCTATCGGTCGCCGTTCAAATTTCAGAAGTATGGGAAAAGCGGCATCGAAGTCAGCGAATTGTTTTCGCACGTCGGTGAGATGATTGATGACGTCTGCGTGATTCGGTCGATGCACGCGAACGTTCCCAACCATGAACCGTCGTTGATGTTAATGAATTGTGGAAACGGCCAGCTTGTTCGGCCGTCGGTCGGTTCCTGGGTGACTTATGGACTGGGCAGTGAAAACCAAAACCTGCCGGGCTTCATCGCGATGTGCCCGAATGGTTATCCCATCAAAGGGGCTGAAAACTGGCAGGCCGGATTCTTACCTGGCGCCTATCAGGCGACCTACATCGACAGCAAGCACCAGAAAATCGAGAAGCTGTTAGCCTACATCCGCAACGCGTCGGGAATGTCTCGCGATGACCAAAGGCAACAATTGGATCTTTTGCAATCACTGAATCAACGGTATCAACTTGCCCGCCAGCATGACGCCGAATTGGAAGCGCGGGTGCAAAGTTTTGAACTGGCGTATCGAATGCAGATGGAAGCCACCGACGCTTTCGACATCAACCACGAATCGAAAGTCACACAAGAGATGTACGGCGATTCGGTCCAGGCACGCCAAATTTTGATCGCCCGCCGTTTGGTGGAACGGGGCGTACGATATATCCAGCTGTGGCACGGTGCCGGGCAACCGTGGGACAGTCACGACAAGATCGAAGAAAACCACCGACGGCTGGCCGGTGAGTGTTCCCAAGCCATCGGCGCGTTGCTAAAAGACCTGAAACAACGCTCACTTTTGGACGACACCCTGGTGATTTGGGGTGGCGAGTTTGGCCGCACGCCGACGGTGGAACTGCCAAAACCCGGCGCAAACGCGGGGACAATTAGCGGTCGCGACCACAATCATTATGGGTTTACAATGTGGATGGCCGGCGGTGGTGTAAAGGGAGGCCACATCCATGGTGCGACCGATGAATTTGGTTTCCAAGCCGTCGAAGACCGTGTCCATGTTCATGACCTACATGCCACCATCATGCACCTGTTGGGGTTTGACCACGAACGACTGACCTACCGATACGCAGGACGCGATTTTCGGCTGACCGATGTCCATGGGAATGTCGTTCATGACATCATCGCATAAGGGTACCTATGGCCAGTCTGCTGCAGTTGACCTGCCCAAAATGCTCGACGCAATTGCATGTGCCACGCCCGTCCGAGACGACCGGGAAAGCCAAATGTGGCAAGTGCGCACACACGTTCACGTTTCGCGTTTCACAACCGGCCACTGCTAAGCCGGCGGCCCCTGCTGTACCGACGGCGGCAATTGTCCCAACGCCGCCTGTTGCACCCGCCCCGCCTGCTGTCCCAACGGCGCGCACTGTTCCGACGGCGCACACTGCACCCGCCGATCCGTTCAGTTCATTGCCGAATTTTGGCAACATGCCCGCAGTGCCAACGGCCCCACTTCAGACACCCCATCTAAGATCCCCGGCGGCACACCCCAGAAAGTCAAACACATCCAGGGGTGCCGCAAAGCCTGGAAAGCGGAGTCCCGCGGTTCCGATTGCAATCGCTTCGGCGGCGCTTGTGTTGGTTGCCGCGATCGGCGTTGGCGGATGGTTTCTGCTCGGAAAGGCAAAGCTGATTCCCGAGTCGATGATGATTTTTGATTCGGGAAAATCAATCCTTGCCGATGCCGACGCATCGGACGAGAAACTTTTGGGTTTGATCAAATCGATCGAAGGTGAAACGGTTCCCAAAGAAACCTTCGACCAGATCATCCGGACCGTCAACGAATCGAAATCGCTGCCGATTCGTGCGTTCCAACTTTCATTGATGACAGAACAACAGGCGATCGATCTGACGGGCATCCCGGCTGAATCGGGCGATTCAGATCGCGGTGGTTTTTTTCGTCCGAAAAAGCCAATCCCCGAAGGCCCAATCGACGACGATGCCAGGGACCTGATCCGCGACAAAATCGCGGAGCTATCCAACGACAAACGAATGGGGATGGCTTGGGCGGTAGGCCAAGGATTCGGGCAAACCGACTTCGCACGAGAATACCTGCGTTATGGTCACCTTAGGTCTCCAGAACCGACAAAGCGTGGTGAGCAAATCGCAGCTCGACAAATCGAGTTGATGCGTCAAGCGAGTACCATGGGAATCGGATACGCGAAGTCGGTCGACGACGAACGCACTGCGAACTTCCTGGAAAAGGGCGAGGTGATCGATCAAGACAAACTCAAACAAGAGGTCTGGGGACTGTATTCCGCGATCGAAAATGATCTGTCCGAGATCGCGGATGAACTGTACGCACTCGCGGAGGAGCGATACGGTCTGGACAAAGAACAGGTCGGAGACGTCGACCAGTACAAAGAGATCTATGACTACGCCAATAAGATGCTTGTGTTTGTCTATCGGCCTGTCGTTTTCGTCGACAATGGAGAGATCAAAACGTTTGCTGGGTTGAAGAGTCTTATGGAGGCGTCATCCGATGTCGCGTTGGCCAATCGAGGTTTAACTCCATCTCGCGTGGCTGTGAAAATCGAGGCAAGCCAACCGACTGAAGAAGAACGGCAACTTGAGTATGAGCGACTTAAGAAGGCGGTCGAGAAACAAGCTGCGGAAGATCGAGAAAAGAATCGGCAAATTGCTGAACAGAAACGTCGAGAAGAGTTTGATAAGCTGGCCGCCGAACGGGCGAAATCCAATGCGATGAAATCTAGCTCGCCGGATCCCAATACTGTTGCGTCCGATGACACGTCGTCAAGTGCACCGATCGAATCGGACGGATTCAGCGGCAATGTCCCGCTGGGGCCAATGCCTGGATTTCCATTCGGTCCACGAGGCGGGATGCCTCCCGGCATGGGGCAGGGAGGTCGATTCCGGGGTCCAGCAACAGGCAGTCCAGGCAGTCCAGGCAGCGCCGGCCCGCCCGGTATCCCCGGACCAGGACCTTCAGGCCCTGGCGGTTTTGGACCCGGCGGTTTTGGCCCGGGTGCCTTCGGGCCAGGTCGGCCAGAACCTCCCCCATTTGATCCGACCACGGGTGTGACGATCGTCATGAACGGCGCCGGCAATCTCTCAACCAAGGAAATATCCGACAAGTTCGTCAAAGCTCTGGTCGTCGGTTGCCAAGTCAGCATCCGAAACGGCAATATGACGATTCGACTTAGTTACTCCGGTCCGCTAGAGAACGTTACCAAGCTGATTGATTTTGGCAACGTCGCCTCGACAGATGAACAAGCCAGAAAAATTGTGCTGGAGCCAAAATAGTAAGGGAATTAGATGGTCCAACGTCATTCAACGACGACGGCGGAATCAAATCGGCAACAGGCGAGGAAAAGTGTCCGCCCATCCTGATGGGAAGTTCAGAGTTGAACAGGACCGGTGTACAATGGTGGTTTAAAGCAGATGCCCGGCAAATGAAACACGACGTGAACAAAAAGACGATTCACAGCAACGACGGCGGACGTTTCCGTAAACCTCGGTGGCGGAGATCGTTGGCATTTTCCGCAGCGATCCTGATCGGATTGCCGACGGTGTCTTCGCAAGCCGACGAACCACCATCGAATCAGCGTGATCAATTCGAAGTTCACGTCCGCCCGTTATTGGTCAAGCATTGCATTGAATGTCATGGCGATGCGCGTCAGGAAGGCGGGCTGGTGTTAACGTCGATCGACGCTTTGCTCAAAGGCGGCGACTCCGGGCCTGCGGTTGTTCCCGGCAAGCCGGATGAAAGCTTGATCGTTGAAGCGTTGCGATATGAATCGGTTGAAATGCCGCCGAGCGGTCAACTTCCGGATACCGTTGCCGACGGAATCGCGGACTGGATCGCCGCCGGTTCGGCTTGGCCCCAAGGCGTCGTATTGACCCCCGCGCCCAAGATCACGGGAGAGGATCGCGATTGGTGGTGTTACAAGCCGGTGAAAGAGCCCGCGATTCCGGCTGTGAAAGACAACGGTTGGTGTCGCAATGTGATCGACCGGTTTATTTTTGACCGCCTGGATCGGGATGGGATTCGACCGTCACCCCAAGCATCGTCGTCGATCCTGGCCCGACGCGTCCACTACGCCGTCACGGGCCTTCCGCCCGAGGCGGACACGTCAACTACCGGCCGCGCAGGCGGGGATTGGTACGAAGACCTGGTTGACCGTCTGTTGCAAGATCCCGCTTACGGCGAGCACCAAGCGCGAGGATGGCTGGATTTGGTGCGCTATGCCGATTCAGACGGGTACAACGCAGACCACGCCCGGCCCGAAGCGTATCGATACCGCGATTATGTGATTCGATCGTTTAATGACGACAAGCCGTATGATCGGTTTGTGTTGGAGCAACTGGCGGGCGACGAAAT
>JAGQPO010000567.1 GCA_020426665.1 Planctomycetales bacterium | reverse complement strand
GAGTCTCTCCGAGACTCGAAAAACCACCGCATCGCGGGCATCAGCCTCGGAGAGGCTGCCCTACGCGGGGGCGATTAAAGAGAAGTGTCCGAAACTTTTCCTTTTTTCTGAAATCGGTTGAACGATCAACCGTCTGTTGGGAACGTATGGGTGTTGAACGAGACGCTTCCTCGTCCCCTCGTTTCCCAAGTACTGCGAATTTGTGACATCCACACTCGCCAATAGCGATCGGTGTACCGGATGCCCGTCGGAGACCTTACCTGCGGTCCGAAACGGTCATCGTATTTTGCGCACCGATAGTGCAATTTCGAGGTCGTCACCGAGCGAGGATGGACCAGACAAGCAAGTTGAACCGTGCTTGATGGATGATGAATTTGTCGCATCCGTATTTGCGTCCCTGCACCACACCGCATGGAGAATGACTGGTGATCGATCTGCCGCGGATGACCTTGCACAAGAAACGCTGATCGTGGCCCTGAAAGGCTGGGACTCGTTTGACGGACGATCGACCCGATCAACCTGGGTGCATGGAATCCTGATTCGGCTGGCCAGAAAGCACTTTCGAACCCTTACCCGACTCCGTCGACGGATCCAACGGTATGTCAAAGAATCGGAAAAACATGAATCAGTAAACGACCACGCGGATCAGATCGCGGAGACCGAATGGCAACAGAGCATTTGGTCAGAGGTTGCGAAACTGCCGCGTCCCCAGGCCGAAACGATTGTCCTGCGTTTTGGTCAGCAGCTGACCTACGACGAAATCGCCCAGGCCGTTGGTTGCGCCGTCGGCACGGCGAAATCACGTGTACACCAGGGACTCCAGCGACTGCGACAGTCCGCTCTGGAACCTGATCTATTTCAAGAATGAACTTTCGCATTGGCCCACGCCATGAACCGAAAACCAAACAGCACCAACGGACGATCAATCTGGGATCTTCAGCATTCCCCAGAACCTGAACCGCCAACCGTTGAATCACTCAATGAAGTGATCAGGCATCGCAAACAAAATCGAGCCATCAAATCATCCGCAATGATCGGCGCTACGTTGATCGCAGGCCTGGGCATGATGACCTGGCTGGATCGACACGACAACGATCCACCGGCAGACGAACTTGTGGTGCGATCCGGCGGCGTGCCGAATTCGCCCGAGTCTTCGGCATTCCCCGCCACGGTTCATGATCATCCTGAATCAATCTCGCAGCACGTTGCTGCGACCGAACAAACGCAGACGCAGACGGATTCTGCGATCGGCTTCAAACTGTATGCCAACATTCGTGCCGAAGCGCCCGTGTTTCACTTTGACGATCAGCTCGGCGTGATGGTTCCCATCGGCTGGGTTCGATTCCCCGATCGAGTCCCCGTCGATTTGGGACCATTGTCACAAGACGAAGTGAAAACGTTTGAAACCATTCTCAGGGATGAGCCACCGCAATACTACTTCTAACCGGAGGAGAAAAAACAATGCATCGATCTCTCAAATCACTGGCACTGGCAATTCCACTGGCGACCTCGTTCGCACTGCCCCCCGCCGCACTGCCCGCCGCCGCACAGTCCGTCGTTGACTTTCGAGATGCCGTCCGCACGGCCGAGTCGTCTTTGCTGACGGTTACCGTTGATTCGAAACAAGCAAACCAGCCGGCTGACGCGCCAAAGGTCGAACAAGGAGATAACAATCCGAAAGGGCCGAGGATCGAATTCTTGGACCTCGATGGACAACCGCTAGATCGATTACCGCGTTTCCGGCGCGAGATGCTCGGAGACACCCCACGGATCGACGTGATCAGTGCGGCATTTGTCGTCGATGATTCTATCATCATCGCTTACGTGGGAAGCGACCAGGATAACGTCAATGTCGAATACGCCGGCGGCGAACGATCCACAGGAACCGTCATTGCCTATGACAATGTCACGGGCTTGGCGGTCATCAAAGTGGACCAGCCATCCGGACCAGCGTTGGTGCTAAGCGTCGCCGATTCCGAACCGGGGATGCCCGTCGTCGCGACGTGGATTGACGAAGGAGTCGTGCATGCCGATGCAGGCATGGTTTCAACACGTCCCCACGCATCGGGATCAGGCATCGGATTGACATCAGGTATCGATTTCGGCAACGACACTCAAATGGCAGGCGCCCCCGTCCTGGACGCCAGCGGAATCGTCGTCGGCGCACTTGTCCCCAGCCGCAACGGAGGATTGGTATGCGCACCTTCGGCCAGCATCCGGCGACTCGTTGATGCCGCCACCGCCGAACAACCACACGATCTGAAACGCGGTCTCGTCGGAATTCAATTCCAAGGCGGCGGCCCGCTGGTACTGGAAGTCAGTCCTGATTCGGGTGCCGAACAAGCGGGCATCAAAGCGGGCGATCTGGTCCAACAAGTCGGATCGCTGAAAATCCGCGATGCCAACGACGTGATCGCAGCCGTCGCCAGCGCTCGCGCCCGCGACACGATCGAGATTGTCGTTCGCCGTGGCGATGAAACCGTAACGATTCCCGTCACCTTGACCGAACATCCGCAACAACAAATCGCGATGTCCAATCCAATGGACAGCGGCTTCCAAATGCAACGAGCCTTTGAATTGAAAAATGGCAAATTGGTTCCAATGGAAATTGACCCCAATGCAAACCCTTTGCCGCCCGAATTCGGCCAAATACCGTTTCCCGGAATGTTTAATGACCTACGTCGATTCAATGTGCCTGGATGGCCCGGCCCCAATCAGCAGGGCGGTGTTGATGGACTTCAAATCGAACGAAGTGATGTCGAAAAAACGCTCAAAGAGTTGCAACGGCAAATGGAACAACTGAACGAGAAACTGGACAAACGCTGATCTCAGCGTGCTGTTCTCGGCGTGCTGTTCAAAGCGTGCGGGCCGTCAATCTCGCAACGACGCGCAAACCAATTCTTTGTCGTTGCGAGCATAAATCATTCCGTTCGCTATCGCCGGATGGGACCAAACCACGCCCCCGCGGCGTTTGAGTTGTTGCTCGGTAGGATCAATCAACTTCGAACGAGACCGAATTTCAATGCCACGGCGTGAGAGCGTTGTCAGTAACAATTCACCTTGATCATTCAACATGATTTCATCGTCACCGTTTTGAATCGTGTGAACTGTCGCCCAGCGTGCAACCGGCACGACCGAAAGGTCTTCCCAAATGCGGTCTCCGGTTTCCAGATCCAGACAACGAAACTCTCCGTGGCTGTCGGCACCGTAGATACTGTCTCCCTTGATGATCGGTCCTGAGATCATGGCGTGCAGCGCGTCGGTGTTCTTTTCATCTTTTCCGACCCGATGCCATAACTTCTTCGCGTTGGGTTGGCTTTGGTCCAGTTCGATCAACATCGAACCGTCATAAAATGACGACACAAACAGCCGATTGCCATGGACAACCGGAGTGGGAACGCCGATCGGCATGTTTCGTGGTTTCATGGGGATCGACCAAAACGGTTTCCCGTTAGCCGGATCCACACCACTGACGCTGTCGCCCGTCCAACAGACCACGACGTCCTGTTGTCCCTGACGAATGACGATCGGCGCGCTGTAGCCGCCACGATCACTAAGCGATCGCCAACGCTCCTTGCCGGTTGATAAGTCGAATGCCACCAAACAGGCATCACCTGCTCCGGAGACCACTTGAATCACCAAATCCTGATAGACCAACGGAGCGGCGGTGATTCCCCAAATCGGCATCTGAATCTCGTAGTCGGCATTCAAATCACGAGTCCAAATCACGTTTCCCGTTTTTGCGTCCAAGCAATTCATCCGCCCCATACCACCGACGGAGATTGCCTTGCCGTCGTGAATCGTCACCGCGGCGCGCGGGCCCGATGCCTGGTACCCGATCGAATACTCCACCGGGTCGCTGTGTTGCCAAATCATATGCCAGACTGGGCGTCAAAACATAAAATGCGTTCAACGATCTTTGGCGACTCGCCTTGCCGATCACTCAAATAGACGGCACCGTTGCTGACCGTCGGCCCACTGTAACCCGGACCAACGGGCACCGACCAGCGAAGTGGGATTCGGCCTTCGGGCAACTTGTCGACCAACGTCGAATCATTGATCTTCGCGTCCCGCCGGACACCGCGCCACTGCGGCCAATCTTCGGCGTTTACCGGATCGGCCGAAACCATCACGGCCACAGCTAGACAAATTAAACCACTAACAAATCGAAACAAGTCAACGCATTTCATCGTCACAGATTCCTGCTCAGGATGGATGTCCAAACGTACTTCAAGGGCACCACGGCATCGACAGTTATTGTTTCGGCGTCCGGTGTCCTCCATAGCATACCGCAGCGATCAGGCCGGAGGCCGAAACAAAAATTGCCGGTGGTGTCAGCCACCGGCAATCGAATACCCCAATCAAGGAAGGCCGGAGGCCGGCACAGTTTCCACTTTAGCACCAGCAGTTTACTGAGGTAATGGAAAACGAGAAACGCGGTGGCCGCAA
>JAGQPO010000566.1 GCA_020426665.1 Planctomycetales bacterium | reverse complement strand
CACCAGTCGCTTCTTTCAGCTGCTGCGAATGCGTCTCGCCGATTCCGCCATCGTTTCGGTGCAGTGTACTTCGCCTCTGGTCGCGCCCCAGTCGTACTGGTGTATCTTGAACACCATGCGTGACGTGGGGTTCGACGTTCGGCCCTATCGTGCCGCGGTTCCGACGTTTGGCGTTTGGGGGTTCGCGTTGGCGGGCATACAACCCATGATGACGGAACGGGACGGAGGTTTTTTGGTGCGTCACCCGTTGCCGGACGGCCTGCGTTTTTTGGATTTGAAAACGACGCGGTCGATGTTCGATATGCCGGCCGATTTGTCGCCTGTTGAAACACAAATCAATCGTTTGAACGATCAGGTATTGGTGCGGTATTACGAACAGGAATGGGGCGCAGCGTTGTGAGCGATCGTTAGCGAATGCACTTCGTTCTTTGTGTCCTCAATTTACCGCGTAACATGAAGCAACCGGATCAACACCGTATCCTTGGTCGTCGCGAACTGCTGGCTTACTTGGCCGGAGTACCGGTCGCCGGTTTGGTCGGATGCAATTTCGGCCGACAGAACACGATTCAGGGCGAATTGCTGAGTCCCGATTTGTCGATCGGTCATCGATTGCGCGACGGTTGGCGACCACCCCAGCCCACTCAGCCGCCACAGCAGCGCCGTGTCGTCATTGTCGGCGGCGGGATGGCCGGTTTATCGGCGGCTTGGCAACTAGGCCAACGAGGTGTTGACGATTTTGTCGTCTTGGAATTGGAGTCACAGCCGGGCGGGACGTCACGCAGCGGCCAGAAAGACGGGTTCAAATATCCCTGGGGGGCGCACTACGTACCGGCGCCGATGAAAGAAAACGCGCCGCTGGTCGAGTTGTTTCGCCAGATGGGCGTGGTGATTGGGCAAGCCGAAGACGGCCAACCGATCATTGCGGAACAATACCTTTGTCGAGACCCCGAAGAACGCGTGTTCGTTGACGGCCAATGGATCAGTGGGTTGTATCCATCAATCGGCGCCGATGAACAAGACCTTGACCAGTTGACTCGGTTTCGCGAGACGATGCAGTCGCTGGCCGCTCGCCGTGATTTATCAGGGCGGCGCTTCTTTGCAATCCCCATGTCGACGGGGTCTGATGATGACGAAGTTCGCCTGTTTGATCGCATATCGATGGCCCAGTGGATGGACGAAAACGAATTCTCATCGCCGCGTCTGCGTTGGTTGGTAGACCATGCCTGCCGCGACGATTACGGTTTGACGATCCGGCAAACCAGCGCGTGGGCGGGGCTGTTCTATTTTGCGTCGCGGCTGAAAGGAGATGGAAGTGAATCACAGCCGGTGATCACATGGCCCGAGGGAAACGGCCGCATCATCCAATTTCTGGCGGACCGATGCGGTGATCGCATGCGTTGCGGTCATGTGGTGACCGAGATTCAAAGGAACGATGATGACCAAACGCTTGTCCGGGTGTTTGATTCCAAGTCGTCAGCTTCGGTCGATTATCTCGCTGGGGACGTCATTTTTGCAGCACCACAATTCTTGGCGCCGCATGTGATCGCCGGATGGAAAAACGGTCCGCGCAGCAATGAGACGTTTCGTTATGGAGGTTGGGTGGTTGCCAACGTCATGCTTTCGGGCAGGCCGGCCGAAGAGTATGGTGGGATGTGTTGGGACAATGTGATTTACGATAGCCGTTCGTTAGGATACGTCACCTCAACGCACCAGAGCGGACTGGACCATGGACCAACGGTCGTGTCGTGGTACCATCCGCTATTGGACGATGATCCCAAGGTCTCGAGGGCTGAGTTATTACGATTGGGGTGGAGCGACTGGGCCCGAGTTGTGATCTCGGATTTGCAGAAGGCGCACCCGGAGATTGCAACACTGATCGAGCGGATCGATGTGATGCGCTGGGGGCACGCAATGATCCAGCCGCGGGTCGGATTTGTATGGGGTGGAGAACGTCAACAAGCCTCGGAGTCGATCGGGCGAATTCATTTTGCCGGAACCGATTTGAGCGGGATTGCGTTGATGGAGGAAGCGTTTGATCGAGGCGTTCAAGCCGGTGATCGTTGCGTCGGGTAATGCGCCGGATAGTTGACAACAAGAAACCACATAGCCGCCAGAGGCGAAAGATAATGACCTGTCAGTTGATATTGATGCGGCACGCCAAGAGTGATCACGATGATCCGTCGCTGTCCGATCACGATCGCCCTCTGGCTCCGCGCGGTCGACGGGATACGCCACGCATGGCGGATTGGTTGGCCGATCAAGATCGCATCCCGGAATTGATCCTCTGTTCTTCGTCCGTGCGGACGCGAGAAACCGTCCAATTGCTGATCGAACAGTGGCAGCAAAAGCCTCAGGTCGTCTGTTGTGACGATCTGTACCTGTCGACGCCACAGACGATGCTGGACGTTATCGGTGCCGAAAATCGCGGGATGAAACGCGTGATGGTGATGGCGCATAACCCAGGTTCCAGCATGTTGGCGTCGTTATTGGCCAACAAATCGCTGGAGATGCCCACCGCCGCGGTTGCGATTTTCAACGTCCAGGATTTGGATGAACTGGGCAATCACCCGGTCTCCGGCAACGCACCGCTCTCGCACTTGATAAAGCATTTGAGTAAACAGGGTGGTTATCAGCTAACGCATTTTGCCAGTCCCAAGACCATTTGACCTTGAATCTCGATGAACGGAGTCGCCGCCTGGTTGATATTTGCGATCGCAGTTGTCGGACACGGCGGGCTTCATATCGCGATCTACAACCGAATCAACGGACTGGGATGGCCGCGAAAGCGAATCAAGCGTCTGGTAAAGTTTTTTCTGTTCACGACGATTGCGATTCCAATCGCCGTTGGCTATTTGGAATATGACTCCCTTGTCGCGGTCTTGTTTGACAATGGCAAGTGGAGCGGTCTAGGCATTGTTGCTTACGGGTACGGAGCGGTCTGCCTTGCGACGTGGTTCGTCTTTGGGATTCCTTGGTTGGTTTGGCGGCCGATGTTTGCGGTCGAGTGGGTTGATGCGCCGCGAAGCGTCAACGTGATCGACGTTTCGCAGGTGTTTGATCGTCCGCTGACATTGACGAAAAAGGCAAAGTGGGAAGCACGGTTGCCAATGAATCAGCTGCTTCATTTGTCGATCGAGGAGGTCGAATTGCCGGTCGTCGGTTTGCCGAGTCGGCTTGACGGCTATCGAATCGCGCACGTCAGTGACATTCATTTGACCGGCGAAATCCATGCGGACTATGCGCGTTATGCGATCGAGCGGGCGACCAAGGCGCGGCCGGATTTGATCGCATTGACCGGTGACATCATCGACAAACAGCCATGTATTGATTGGCTGGTCGATATCTTTTCGCCGGCCGAAGCCAGTGACGGTTGTTTCTTTATTCTCGGCAATCACGACACCCGCGTCGTCGATTCCTGGGAAACCCGAAACGCAATGGACCGCGCCGGGTGGATCGACCTGGGCAGCCAGGCGATGGAGCGGCAGCTTGGTGGCGTTCGCTGTCAAGTGATCGGTAACGAATACCCTTGGTTTGATCGTCCGACGTTGCACGGCACCGATGCCGAATTTCGGCTGTTGCTAAGCCACAGCCCTGATCAATTTACTTGGGCCCGACGCAACGGAATCGAATTGATGTTGGCCGGCCATACCCACGGCGGACAAGGTCGACTGCCGCTGGCCGGCCCGATTCTGAGTCCCAGTTTCCACGGCAGCCGTTACGCGTCGGGAGATTTCTATCGCACTCCGACGACGATGCATGTGACACGTGGGCTGGGCGGAGTCCACCTATTGCGAATCAATTGCCGCCCCGAATTGTCGCTGCTGACGTTGAGATCGGTCAAATAAGCTTTGTTCATCGCCGCAAATCCTTGACGTCGTATCTGGTAAGATCGTCTAGCGCCGGGTCAGTGCGGTTTTGGAATCAATCTCACGCTTACGGATCTTTGATGAAATCAGCGACGGGCGAACAAAAGGTGTCCGACCGGTTTTTATTGGCCGCCGCGTCCAACACCAGGAGCTTGCGGACCGTGTTGGGCATTTGGATCCTAGCGGTGGGCGCCGTTTTCAGCGTTAATTCGGTTGCCCAGGAATCTCCTCCAGGCCTCGAGAAACGGAGCGAGTTGTCGCAAGTTAATGAACCGCCAGGCGGGCTGCCGGATATCGATGATAACGCCGGCATTTCTGCAGACGATCCGTCCGCGCTCTCCCGCAAGTTGCCCGACGGATTGAAGCCGGACAACTTTACCGCCAAGGATATCGCTGCAGCCAACACGATGGTCGAATCGCTGCACTTGGCGGATTGGTTGGGGCCGCTCGCGCCGGTTGCTCTGTCGCCGTTTTTTGGACTCGCTTGCTTGTCCGGATTGTCGATTTGGGGGCCGGACTGGTTGGCCGGCAATGCGTTATTGTCCGCGGCGGGACCGCTCCGCAGCCAATGGGTCTTTGGCGTGTTTGTCGGATTGACGCTGCTGACCAGTCTTCCGCGTTTGACCAAGGTCAGTAAGCCGATTGCACAGGCGCTTGATCAATTGGAAACGTATTCCGTGATCGTGATTTTGTTGGTCATCAAACTGTTTGCCGGTTTCGATCAACCGGCCGATCCTGCGCCGGTGGCGGTGATCCAGTTCGGGGTCGTGTCATTCACCGCTGAAACGATGCTTGCGATCGCGATGGTGATCAATCTGTTTGTAATCAACAGCGTCAAGTTCTTTTTCGAAGTCCTGATTTGGTTGACACCGATCCCCGCGGTCGATGCGATGTTCGAGATTGCCAACAAATCCGTTTGCGCGGGATTGATGGCTCTGTATGCGTTCAGTCCGACGTTGGCGACGGCGATCAATTTGGCGATGTTGATCGCGGCGTTAATCGTCTTTCGCTGGGTGCATCGTCGGCTGGTGTTTTATCGAAGTATGCTGGTCGATTTGTTTTTGTCACGGGTCTGGAAAGCGTATGGCACGCCTACGGAGGCTGGTTTGATCGCCTTCGTAAAAGAGGGGCAGTCACCGTTCCATGCCAAATCACGATGGCGACTGGCGCGCGAGGGAGATGCGTTAAAGGCCAGTTATGTTGGGCTGTTTGGGAAAGCCAGTGAAGTGTTGGAGTTGAATCAAAAGCCAGCGTTGCGGCGTGGTTGGATCATGCATTCGTTGATAGTCAAAGTGTCCGACGGGACCGAGATCGAATTTCACGTCAGTCGTCGTTATGACGGTTCGATGGAGCAGTTTGCGCGGTTGTGCGGATTCGAGATTGCGGAAAGCAGCGAAAATGCGGTGATGGACGTTAAAAAAGTGCGGTCGGAATTTGGCTGAAACACGGTGATTCTGCGTGTTGAAAACATGTTTGTGTTTTTTTCTTGCGAATTAGTCCATGTACCGTTGACGTGAGTAGCGAGGCTCGCAACAATTCCCGCCCACGTCAGACGCAGCCGACACAAAAGCTAGCAAACGACGTGCAACTGATCATTGACAATTTGGTGGTGAAACTTCTGTTGAGTTCAGCAATTGCGAGATCGCTTTGCTGGGAAGCTGGA
>JAGQPO010000565.1 GCA_020426665.1 Planctomycetales bacterium | reverse complement strand
TGGGTGTAGCGAAAGACGGCGCGCTGCGCCAAACGCAACTTGTAATCCCAATCCTCATAGATTGGCAAATTCGTATCGAACCCACCGACGCTGCGTGCCAGATCGGCCGCCAATAAAAAGTCTCGCGGTATCATCACACGTCGGTCCAGGATCGCCTGGTACAAGATACCTTCCATCGGCGGCGCGATCGCGCTGGCGAACAACATCGTCTCACCCGCCCCGTCGATCCACCGCACGTCGCTATACACGATCGTCCGCTGGGGATCTTTTGACGATTTCAACAGTTCCCATTCGCGGGCCAGCTTCTGTGAATCGACGTACACATCATCCCCATCAAGCGACGTCAAGTATTGGCCCGCCGCTTCGGACAATAATTGATTTCTAACGGCCGAAATGCCTCGATTGGTTTGGTTTTTAATCAATCGGATTCGCTGATCGGCAAATGCATCAATACGTCGAATCGAATCGTCGCCGGATGCGTCATCAACGATCACCAATTCGAACGTTTCATCGATCTGTTGTGACAAAACCGAAGCGACTGCGGTTTCGATGTATTTTGAATTGTTGCAACACGGCATCATCACCGAAATCGTAGGACTTGCATCAGTCATAAATCAGCCGGCACTTTAAGTTTGCGTGTTTTGCGACCATTTACGTGGGAAACGCTTCAGTAGTTGCAAAACCCGACGCCCCCTGTCAACCTGAAATCGGCGCAGTTTTCCGTTGGTGAACTGGTCACTTCTCGTTGATCGCCACCGAACCAAGTGATAAACCGTTAAGCCATATTGCCCCACGTAGTCGAGTCTCTCCGAGACTCGAAATACCATTGCGCCGCTGGCATCAGCCCCGAAGAGACTGACCTACGCGCGAGAAAAAGGGGAAGGGGGTAGTTTTGTCCTCAGCATCAAAACTACCCCCTTCCCCTTTTTACGCGGCTCGTGTGTCGATTCGTTGTCGCTTTGGGAACTCGTTTTTTGACTCGCACAACAGCCATTGCATCGGTCCGGCGCGCCTTTCTCCGATGACTTGCGACTGGCGTTGATCGCTAAGCATTGATAACTCGGGAAGTGACCAATGCCGGGGTCGATCTTCATCCATCACCGCATCAACGACGGTGACGTGATGTGTTTGTTCGAACTGTTCATGCAGTTGTTCACAGATTCCGGGCCGAAAAAGGTCGTGCGTTTCGATCAGAAAATCGCTCTCTGCGAATGCTTCGTCGGCTTGATCGTTGACCAACAAATCGGCCTCGCTGCCTTCGATATCACAGATCACCAGTGCGCGCTTTCCGTACAGATCGCCGAACATGCATTCGGCACCGATCTGGATGCGATTCTCAACTCCGTTGGCCTGGGCCATCTCGGCAATTGCCGCACGGGCTTCACGTTGTAATTCATAGGCGATGACTTTGGCGGAAGACCACCGCATAGCACATCCGATCGCGTAGTATCCTTCCGCTCCACCGATGTCGACGATGATCGGATAATCTTTCGCCAACAGTCTTTCAAAGATCGGCTGCAACTCGGCTTCATAGGTGCCTAGCAGTTTTGGCGCCAGCGTGCTTCCGTGCGAGTAGGCTTGGGGATACACCATGCCGACAAAGGGGCCTCGCCGGACGGTCATTTCCGAGGCGAATTGTGCGACCATTTCTCGGTCGCGTTTCTGGATCATACGTCGGCGAGAATGTTGCTGTGCGGCAAGTGTAGCCCGACGCTGTTTTCGCACGCCGCGACGGTAATTTCGGTAGGCTGCGATGGGTCCTCGACGGTACCAACGTTCCTTTTTCATAGGCCGTTGGGGCAATTCAAATCCGGCACCGCGAATGACTTCCGCAACCGCCCAAAACTCATCGGCAAAGGGATGCTCGCGGTGGGTCTGCCACGGTTTGATTCCCTGGCCACTGAAATGAATCACGTGGGGATCCGGAGTCGGCAACGGTAACGACGATGGACCGGCAAAAAATCGATGGGTCACGTTGTATTCAGGTCCCAGACGATTCCATCCGTCGGCGAATTGGACGGCCAGGATGTCTTGGTCGGGATAGACCCAGCGCTCGGGCTGCGACATGACCTTTGCCAACATTTGTTCGCCGGTCTGGTTGTGACGCCAAACGTTCAAGTCAATCACCAAGACGCCGCTGTTCAGGTACACCGAATCGCGTGGCAATCCTAAACGGTCGGTGGCGGGATGAGCTTCGGGGACGGCGCCTAAACCAGTGGTACCCAAATCGATCTCAAACAGTTCGTCCAGCGGTCTGCGGACCAGCGTATCAGAGTCCAGGTAGACGATACGGCCAATCGAATCGGGCAGGATTTGTGGCAACGCAAGTCGAAACAGGACCGAAACGTCCCAGGTGGAATGCTGCGCAAATTGCCGCGGAAATGAATCGGGAACGCGGTGAAAGGCGGTCGACGCCTGGTGCTGGCGGAAATAACCTTTAATTCTCGATTGATCCGATTCGTTAATGTCGCCGTCGTGCACGATGTGAAACGCACAAGGATTTGTTTGCGTTTCGACGGCCGACAACATACTGACCATCGCGAAATGCAAAAATTCACGATTGACGGTGTAAACCAGCTGTAAAGGTTGCTGGAGTGTCCGCTGGCAATCCATTGGCGAGCTTTGTTTGCGGGGAAGTTCGTTGGCGGGGCGCAGACCGCTATCTCGGCCTTGGTACCGGCAATAGCAAACCCGCGTGTCCCCCGGCAATGTCAGTCCGGCGACATCTTTCCGACTTTGTTGCTACTTTAAATTCGCTTGCAGAAATGCCCACAGGTCAGCGGTCTCGTCGATTTTTTTGCTCACCGGTGTGCCGGCACCGTGCCCGGCTCGGGTTTCGATACGAATCAGCGTCGGGTTGTCGCACGACTGGGCCGATTGTAATGCCGCGGCAAATTTAAAACTGTGACCGGGAACGACTCGATCGTCTCGGTCGGCGGTCGTGATCAACGTCGGCGGATAGCAGGTTCCTGGTTTGATGTTGTGCAATGGCGAATACGACAACAGATTATTGATTTGGTCCTCTTCGTCGCTGCTACCGTATTCGGTGACCCAGGCCCAACCGATCGTGAATTTGTGGTACCGGAGCATGTCCATCACACCGACCGCCGGCAAGCAAGCGCCGAACAAATCGGGCCTCTGGGTCATCACAGCGCCGACCAACAATCCGCCGTTGCTGCCGCCACGAATTCCGAGTCGGCCGGACGTGGTGTATCCGGCGGCGATCAAGTGTTCAGCGGCTGCGATGAAGTCGTCGAAGACGTTTTGCTTGTGCAGCCGCATTCCGGCCTCGTGCCATTCCCGTCCGTATTCACCGCCGCCTCTCAGATTAGCGACCGCGTAAATGCCACCGGCATCCACCCAAGCCGCGTTGGCTGGTGAGAAAGCCGGCGTCAGAGAAACATTGAAACCACCGTAGGCATACAACAATGTCTGATTGGATCCGTCAAGTTTTGTATCTTTGTGCCGTGTGATGATAATTGGAATCTTGGTTCCATCCTTGCTTTGACAGAACACTTGTTCGGTGATGAAGGCATCCAAGTCCATCTCGATTTCGCTTTGACGCCACAGCGTCGTCGTTTTGCTCGCCGAAGGTTCGGTCAAATCGACTCGATAGATTGCCCCGGGCGTGACGTAATTGGTGAAACTGTAGAACGTTTCGGTCGCATCTTGATAACCGCCGAATCCGCTGACGCTTCCGACACCGGGCAACGGAAAATCGTCGATCAATGTTCCATCCAGTTGGTAACGAGTCACCTGGCTGCGCGCGTCACGGAGTGAATCGACATAAAAAGTCTCGCCGAACAGACTGGCCGACTCGATCACATCCGTTGTCTCAGCGACGACCTGTTTCCAATTCTCTCGTTCCGGCGATGTGGCGTCGATCGCGATGATTCGACGGCGTGGAGCTTCGTGATCGGTCAAGAAGAACAGCGTGTCATCGACGGAGGCGACGAAATCGTATTCGGCATCAAAGCCCATGACGAAGGGGATGACCGGTGAATCGACGTCGCGCAGATCCTTCAGAAACACCTGGGATTTAGGTTCGCTGCCTTTCCAATTTTGGATGACCAGGTATTGCCCGTCATCGGTAACGACCGGCGAAAAACCCCACTTTGGATGATCAGGCCGCTGGATAATTAATTGGTCCTGGCTTTGATCGGTACCGATGGCGTGAAAGTACATACGTTGATTTTCATTCGTGCCGGTCAGTTCCGAGCCCTCGTCGGGTTGTTGATATCGCGAGTAATAAAACCCGCTGTTGTCCGGCAACCATGCGACCGAGCTGAACTTGACCCAATGAATGACGTCATCCAAGTCTTTTCCGCTGGCTGTGTCACGCACTTTCCAGGTGCGCCAATCGCTGCCGCCATCGGCCAGCGCGTACGCGACCAACGATCCGTCGCGTGTGATCACCGTTCCGGCCAACGCCACGGTACCGTCTTCGCTCAACTTGTTGGGATCGATCAAGACCGTACGTGGAGCGGTCAACGAGTCAGCCTGGTAGAACACACTCTGGTTTTGCAGACCGTCGTTGTGTGAATAGAAATACCGGTCACCTCGACGAATCGGAATGCTGTATCGTTCATAATTCCAGAGTTTTTGAAGTCTCTTTCGCATCGGCTCGCGCTGCGGTAGCGAGTCTAAATACGCCTGTGTGACCTTGTTTTCAGCCGCAACCCAATCGGCCGTTTGCTTGCTCTCGGTGTCTTCAAGCCAACGATACGGGTCGTCGACCGCAATGCCATGATACGTGTCGGTGACGTCGATTTTATTTGTCTCGGGGTAATTCAAGGCGGTTCGATTACTTTGAGCGTGAAGGTTGGATTGAACGACAAACAGGAGAAGGAACCAAGTGGCTGGTCGGAGATGCTGAATCATGATGGATGGTTTTGATTGGCTGTTGCAATGTGGTTTGCGGTAATCTTCGCGGCTGATTGCGACTACTACTAAGTTGGTCCTGTGTTTCGTATTCTAACGGTTTCTGCCGATCGGGCATGGGGGACTTTCCACCACGTCGACACTCTTTATCGGGGGCATCTTGGGTGAAGACGCTACGGAAAGGACGACTGTTCCCGCGTCAATTGTTCCGGCAGTTTGGGAACGAAGGAGATTTATTTGGCTCCGACGGCCGAATCGGTTCGTTCCTTCACCGGTTTCCGTTTGTTATTGCTAGCGTCTTGGCAATCGTTGGCGTCCTGTGCGATTCGTGGTGGTACGAATCGCTGCAATCAAGTGCCTTGCGTTGGGGTACGGTCGGTGTCACCGCGGCGATTTTGCCAAGCGTTCATCGTCACTTTTTTGGAATCAAGTCTTCGGCGACTCGCGATCCGGCCCATTACATGGTGTGGGCTTCGGCGGCCGTTTTGTTTGTGTGTGTGTTTGGCTGTTGGCACGCGGTGTGTGAGCAATCGTACCGGCGGGCGTCGATTTTGGAGTTGGTTGACCAAACATCGCAGCCGATCATTGTACGAGGGACGTTAGATCGCGCCGTGACGTTGCGTCGAAATCCTTTGTCGTTCGGACCGCGGCGCGTGTCAGTCTCGCCGTGGCAAAGTCAATTGACGGTGGCGATCGACCGTCGTCGCGTTCAGGGCGACTTTTTGCCGATCGATGGACTTGTATTAGTTTACGTCGATGGTGACCTGAGTGATCTGCGACCGGGCGACGCGTTGGAGATTTATGGTTGGCTGCATTCGATCGATGGCCCGACGAATCCCGGCGAACCGGATCTTCGACCATCATACCGACGTCGTGGAATTCATGGTCGGATCGAAACCAAAAGCGCCGGCGCGGTGACGGTGATCAAAGAATCCGGCCGGCCGGTCCGTTCGTTGATTGCATCGATCGCGACACAGGGTCGTCGATCTTTGCTGCGGCACACCGATGATCAAACCGGCGCGCTGGCGGTCGCCTTGGTGATCGGGCAACGCGAGTTCGTTGATCCGAAAACGCGTGACGCGCTGTTGGCAACCGGCACGGCACATTTGTTGTCGGTCAGCGGGATGCACTTGGCGATCTTGGTATTGGTGGCGACATGGGGTGTGTCGGCGTTGGGGCTGCAACCGACGAGCCGATTTTTAGTGATCGTCGCGATCAGTGCCTTGTATGTCGCTGTGACGGGAGGGCGGCCTCCGGTGATGCGTGCAGCGATTTTGATCGCCGTGCTGTTGTTGTCGACGTGTTTTCGTCGAACGTCGCAACCATTGAACACGTTGGCCGTAGCGGCGGTCACGTTGATCGTTATCAATCCAATGAACGTGTTTGCTGTCGGCGTTCATCTGTCGTTTTTGGCGGTGATCACATTGATGTTGGCCGGCCGGCCGATCGCGCCGGGGTCGATGCAACGAGAATTGGAGTTGCAACGTGAAACCGGTTTCGAGTCTCTGATCGAAACGTCGACCGGTCCATGGATTCGGAATACCAAAACACTATTACGTTTCTTCGGTCAGATGGCTTGGTTGAGCGCTTGCGTGACGGGAATCAGTTTGCCGTTGGTGTGGCAACAATTCCACCTGGTTTCAGTGGTTAGCGTTTTCACCAACGTCGCGGTGTGGGCGGGGTTGATGATCGCGCTGCCGATGGGTGTTTTGACCGTCATCTTGGACCCGATCCATTATTGGTTGGGCGCGGTTCCGGGCACGATGTGCCATTGGGCGCTGCGGTACATGTGGACGGTGATTGATTGGACCCAGCGCGTTCCCGGCGGACATTTTTGGTTGCCGTCACCTTCGACAGCATCGGTGATTTGTTTTTACCTGGTGATGGTTGTCTCGTTGTTATGGCGAACACGTCGCGCGGTCTGGTTTCGTTGTGGATGGGTGTTGGTTTGGACAGCGTCGACATTCTTGATGGTGACCCGCCCTGGGCCGTTGCCACCGGACACATTGGAAGCAACGTTCGTGGACGTTGGTCATGGAACCAGCGTGATCGTGCGGACGGACGACGGAAAGGTATGGCTGTACGACTGTGGTCGGATGGGGAACAGCCAGGGAACGAGTCGCGATATCGACACCGCATTGTGGTCGCTCGGCGTGACGCACCTGGACGGCATCTTCCTATCGCATGCCGATGCCGATCACTACAACGCCTTGCCGGCAATCCTGGATCGGTTTGGCGTTGACGTTTTAATCACTCCGCCGGGCATGCTGGATCAGGACGAGGACGCGTTGGCGGAGATTCGTTTGGCGATCGCGGTCCACTCGACCAACGTTCGTGAAATCGCCGCCGGTGGACTTTCGGATGTGATTGACAACCCAGCGATGTCGGTGCTGCATCCTCCACTGGGCGGTGTTCCGGGCAGCGACAATGCGAACTCTTTGGTGCTGAGAATTGATCATTTCGGCAGCGCGTTTTTGTTGCCGGGGGATTTAGAGCCGCCGGGGACCGAATCTTTGGTTTCCGCTCCGCGGCCACCGGCCGGTGGCGTGTTGATGGCGCCGCACCACGGCAGTTTGACGATGAACGCCGACGCGGTGTTGGCGTGGGCACGACCGCGTGAAACCATCGTCAGCGGCAGCCGCCGTGCCGCTCGGGTGGAAGTCGAAGCGATGCTTTCGGCGACGGGCAGTGGAGTGCATGTCACCGCCAGAGACGGCGCGGTTCGGGTACGATTGGATGAATTGGGCCGAATCCAGGTTCGAACCTGGCGGGAAGAGCCCTGGTAGGTCGTAATGCGCGGTCCGACTATGGTCATTTTGACACGGATGTGTAGGATGGGATGCTTGATTTCGGCCCTTTAAACCGCCCGAACCGGAGCCAGTTTCACAGTGTTGGGAATCCTTCACGAGATTTCTATTAAGTGTTTTTTCGCCAGCTATTTTCTGGCGTTGCTGTTGGAGCTGACACGTTTCTTTGGTCAGTTTCGCGGCCGCGTGGCCGCGGTGCTGACGATGATGGCACTGGGGTTATTCACCCACGTTAGCTATCTGTTCCTTCGGGCGGTTTACATACCGGTCGACGACGACCGTGGATTGTTGTCCAGTTGGGCGGAGTGGTCCTTGTTGTTGGCACTCGGATTGGCGATTTGCTTTGTCATCGCCTATGTACGGCGATCGGACACGATCATCAGTTTCTTTTTCCTACCGATGATATTGTTGACGATCGGGTTGGGGACCTGGATCGGCGGTTGGGAACCGTTTTCCAGACACGATGCCGCCGACACGTGGCGTTCGATTCACGGCTTAGCGATGATGGTGGGCACCGGAGCGGTATTGATCGGCTTTCTGGCGGGCGTAATGTATCTGGTGCAATCTCGACGATTGAAGCAGAAGCGGGCTGGTTCGCGGGCGTTTCGATTACCAACCCTGGAAACGCTTGACCGGGCCAATCGTCGATCCCTGGTTGTCAGCACCACGGCCGTCGCGATCGGCGTGGTGGCTGGCATGATCATGAATCTGAACCAGCACGACGATTTCAGATGGTCCGACAGTGGTATCTTGCTTAGCTTCGTCCTTTTCCTTTGGTTGGTCGCTGCGACTGCGACCGAATTCTTTTACTCACCGGCCAGCCGAGGGCGGAAAGCGTTCTATATGACGCTGGCCAGCTTAGGCTTTCTCGTGTTGGCGTTGATCGGCATCATCTTCAGTTCGCACGGGGTGGGCTGATGAAATTGCAGATGATCGGGTGCAGCCATCATGATGCTGCGGTCGAGTTTCGCGAGCGCGTCGCGTTTTCCGGCGACCAGATCATATCCGCGTTGAATGAATTTTGCCGTCGGTTTCCCAAGGGCGAACTGGTACTGCTGAGTACCTGCAATCGAACCGAACTGTACACAACGACGGACGATGACACCGCTTTGAATCGGGACGCCGTGATCCGTTTCCTGGCCGACCAACACAACTTGTCCAACGACGATATCGTCGAACAGATGATTTATCGCAGCGGGCATGACGCGGTCGAACACCTGTTTACTGTCGCGTCAAGCTTGGACAGCATGGTGATCGGGGAATCGCAGATTTTGTCTCAAGTCAAACAGGCATACGACTTGGCGCGACAATCTGGTTCACTCGGCCCACTGACGCACGCCGTTTTTCAGGCCGCTAATCGTGCCGCCAAAAGGGTGCAAACGGAAACCGGGATCCACCGTCGACGCGTCAGCGTTCCCAGTGTGGCGGTTGGCGAAGTGGTTCCCGAAGTGTTTGACTCGCTTGTCGGGAAACGCGTGCTGATCTGTGGTGCCGGTGAGATGGGTGAAGAAACGCTTCGCTATTTAATTCAAGCGGGTGCCAATGATATCGTTGTCTTGAACCGCAGTTTGGAACGAGCAAAGCGGCTGGCCGAAAGTTTTTCCATACGATATGCGCCCTGGGAGACGTTTTTGGACCAGGTCGTCGAAGCCGATTTGATGGTCGGTACCACATCGGCGACCGAGCCGATTCTGACCTACGATCAATTTGCCTCTCTTCGGTCACAACGACGTGATCGCGTCTTGTTGGTTTTGGACCTTGCGGTGCCACGTGATTTCGATGCGGCCTTGGACGAATTCCCGGATCTGTACCTTTATCAGATCGATGATTTACAGGCGGCCTGTCAACGCAATCGGCATGAGCGTGAAAAGGAGTGGCCGAAAGCTCAGCGGATCATCAGCGAAGAAACACATCGTTTACTTAGTGAATTGAATCACCGGGATACCGGGCCGGTGATCAAGCGGCTGCGCGAGAACGCCCAGCAAATCAAGCGTGACGAGTTAAATCGTTTGTTACCGAAACTGAAGGCACTCGGGGGCGAGCCGGCGATGGAAAAAGAGATTGAAAAATCGCTTGATCGCCTGATTAACAAACTGCTTCACCCGCCGCTTTCGTCATTGAAGGAAGATGCGGCCGAAGGGCATCAAAAGGGTTTACTCAAAGCCCTTGGGGAATTATTCCGTTTGGGCGATTGAGATCGGGGTGCGGTTACGTCAGGACTGATCAGTCCCATTCCTCGTCGCCGTCATCCGCGTCGTCGTCCGCCCAGTCGTCGTCTGACTCCTCTTCGTCATCCCAGTCGTCTTCTTCGTCTTCGAAGTCGTCCGCTGGTTCTTCATCATCTTCCTCGCCGAAGTCTTCTTCGTCCTCGTCGTCATCATCGTCGTCTACTTCTTCCCAATCATCATCTTCTTCCTCGTCGCCATCTTCGTCCTCATCCTCGTCGTCGTCTTCCTCATCGTCCTCTACGTCATCATCCAGGTCGTCCCAGTCATCGTCATCATCATCGTCATCATCGAAGTCATGATCTCCTTCATACAAATCATCTTCTTCGTCTTCGATGATGAGTTCGGGGTCACGACCGACCAGCAACAACGGCTGATCTGCCCACCACCGGTCGGAACAGAGTAGGGCGGACGAATGACGGTTGGTGCTGGCGACCGATGCGAAAGCAACAAGGCTCACGACTGACTCCTTCGTAGATGTCGAAACTTTTTAAGTCGAATGTTGGGGATCATGTGGTTCAGAATCAAGTGATTCTGTGTCAAATTCATCGTCTTCTTGCAAAGGTTCCCAGTTGATCGGCGGAAGGGCGTCTGCAGAGGGAAGTCCAAAAAGCTGTAAAAAATGTTTCGTTGTATCGTATAGATAGGGGCGACCGAGTTCTTCGCTCCGCCCGGATATTCGAATTAAATCGCGTTCCATCAACTGTCGCAACAACTCACCGCACGCGACGCCGCGAATTGCTTCAACGTCGGCCCGTGAAACTGGTCCTCGGTACGCAACTACCGCCAGCGTCTCCATCATCGGCGATGATAACCGAACCGCTGTAGGCAAATGTCCCAGTCTGGCCAACCAAGGCGCATATGCGGCTCGGGTTAACATCCGAAATCCGCCCGCTACCTGTTCTATTCGTATTGATCGGCCCTGTTCGTCGTAAATTTGATTTAGGCGGCGGACAAGTGTACGAGCCTCTGTTCCATCCGCCAAGTGAGCCAATTGAGCGAGTTTTCGGGTGGTCAGAGGTGATTTGGCAAGCAACAACACTGCCTCCAACCGCATTCTTCGGACTGTAGGGTCTTCGCTGTCCGCTTCCGCGGCATCCCATTGGCCGCTCTGGTGTGACCATTGATTTACTTCATTGGTTGCGAAAAACAATCCGTAGGGCCGCCGATTTGCGGCCGCCAGACTCGTTTTTTGCCCGATATTCCATGTTTTTGGCAAGATACCACTGATCAGCCCGCTGGTCATCGGTCGGCAGAACGGTTGGGACGTGGAGTGGTACATGGCGTAAACTAGCGATCACGGTACTTTGAACACGAGTATCTTGATGGTTTAAACAAACATCCCCAATGGTCTGCACCCGTGTCCACGTCGGTTTCTTCGTCCAATTCCAACGGTAAATCTAGCCGCCGCGGCCCCAGTTCGCGACGCGTGCTGATTATTACCTGCTCGATCCTCAGTATCGCCCTGGTCGCGATCGTGGTCACGATCAAAGGATCTGTCTCGGGCAGCGAATTTGCCCCCAGTCACTTTGAAACGCGAGTATTTTCTTTTTATGAAATTCCGTTTCTGCACATCCAAATTACACCGATCAAACGAAAAAACACGACCGGGCCAATCTCCCGACAATTACGGGCAAAGTCTTGGATCAATCCGCCCCGGGGGCAAGCACCGACAACTTGGCACCTGGTCGAGCTCTCTCGCGGGCCGACTGGAACGCCGGCTGTCGCTGAATTGTTGACCAGCGAATTGGAGATCAGAGATTCCACGGGTCTGGTGTGGGAACAGTGGAATCTCGATCACCCCAACCGCGCCGCCGTCTTGTGGCCGGTGGTACAGCGGCTTAGCGAACGTGAGCTGTATGTGATCATTCCGGAACTGTTACTGTTGGCCCGCACGTTGCCTGGTAGTGACGACGCCAACGCTCTTTCGGCCGAAATCGATCGCTGGTTGGTTGGTCAATATGCGGGGCTGGTGAAAGACCTGCGTGATGCAAAACGTACTGTTTTGGCTGATGAAATGTTGGAAGAAGCCATCGCCGATTATCCCAACAGCCCCGAATTGGCCGCACTTCGCGATGATGCTACGCCAACAACAGACGTTGAATGATTTACTTGGACAACAACGCGACGACCGCGATGGACCCGTCAGTCATCACCGCGATCGCCCAGGAATTGAGTCGCGGTCCAGCCAATCCGTCCAGCCAACACTCCATCGGGCGGGCTGCCAACGAGCGACTTGACGATGCCGTTCTTCGCATCGGAAAGTGCCTGTCGAGCGATTTATCCGTTCCGGGCGGTGCCCGACTTATTTTGACCAGTGGTGGTACCGAATCGAATAATCTGGCCCTCGCCGGGCTTGGTCTCCCCGATTCACCTCTGATCGTAAGTGCCATCGAACATGCCAGCGTTCTTGCGTTTGCGAAGGCCGCTGAGAAAGCCGGTCGCCAAGTTCATCTGGTTCCCGCCACGCCGGCGGGCACGATCAATGTCGCCGCACTCCACGAAACACTGGAACGATTTCATTCGTGTACCGCTGTGGTTTCGGTGATGTCGGCCAACAACGAGACCGGGATCGTGCAACCGATTGACGAAGTTGCCCGCCTGTGCCGGTCGGCAGGTGCATTGTTGCACGTCGATGCGACTCAATCGATCGGCAAACTCCCCGCCACCATTGACGACATCCCAGCTGATGCCATCACAATCACCCCACACAAATTCCATGGCCCGGCCGGCATTGGCGCGCTGTGGTTGGCGTCGGGTGTGAAAGTCCGACCCAGCCTGTTTGGGGGTGAACAACAGCTGTTGACGCGGCCGGGAACTTTACCAGTGGCGTTGGCCGTGGGATTAGCCCGCGCATTGGAATTGGCCGTTGATAACATGTTGGTGACCGGTCAGCGACTTGTCGAACTTCGCAATCGTTTTGAATCCAAGCTGTCCGACGGCTGTAACGATTTGTTGATTCACGGAGCGAATGAAAACCGTTTGCCGGGAACGACTTGCGCTTCATTTCGGGGTACCGACCGGCAGTCGATGTTGATGGCTCTGGACATGGCCGGAGTCGCATGTAGCAGCGGATCGGCATGCAGTAGCGGCAGCAGCCCCCCGAGTCACGTTCTGATCGCGATGGGGTGTCCGACTTGGGCGATCCAAAGTGCGATACGGTTCGGATCAAGCCGATTTTCCACCATCGACGATATTGATCAGGCAGCCGACTGTATCTGCCGTATTTACAATAGGTTAAGGTCTTAAGAGTTTGTGGAAAACTAAGTGGAAAACTCACTTGAATTTCACTTGCGGTGGTTAGAATGGTTCCGAGGCACAACGTACCCGCCATCCGTTTTTTCCTGTGAATCTCCCACCAACCCCGCCGAAGAACGAAACGTTTCCATTGGAACGTCCGCTGTTGCGACAGCGATCGCGTGATGCTCGGCTTACGCAAAGTCGTGCGGCAGCGTCTCTGCCTTTTTTCGTTTGTGGTGACGAGAACCGTCTGGCGGGTTTTGTTTGCCAAAGCGACACCGCGATGGCGATGGCTCAAACGGTTTTGTTTATCGGACCAACCGGATGTGGTAAATCGGCGCTAGCGTTGCACGTCGCCGCACAACTGGTCGCATCGATGTCACTTGGTGGTGATGCCGGTGCGGTTAAGTATTTGTCGGCGGTCGACTTTGCTCGCGAGTATGCCGAGGCGGTTGCCGCCGATGACTTGCCGCCACTGCGTGAATCGATCGACAAAGCACCTATTCTTGTGATTGATGACGTACATTTAATCGCCGGTAAAACAGCGGCTCAAGATGAATTGTGTATTCGGCTTGATCAACGTCTTGCTGCCGGTCGTCCGACGATTTTGACAAGTAAACGACTTCCATCGGAAACTCGATCCATTCGTCCACAATTGGCCAGTCGTTGCTTGATCGGATTGACAATACCGATCAGTTATCCCGGAAGCGAATCAAGAGTCACGGTGCTTCGCGAACTTGCGATGTTGCGGGGTGTTGAATTGAGTGATGATTTAGTTGGCTTGCTTAGCGCCGGACTCCGCACCGACATTTCTGTCTTGTCACTAGATGCCGCGATCAAACAAATTGACTTGTTTTGCCGAATGAATCAAACGTCGGTTGATGTCGCTGCGGTTCAATCGGCGATCAACCTTGCCGGCCAACGCAATGACATTGATCTAGGAAAAATAACGCGTACGGTCGCCCGAATCTGGGGACACCGAACCAAGGATCTCCGCAGCGATTCCAGGAAACAATCGATCGTTCGGGCCAGATCCATGGCGATGACGCTCGCCCGTCAATTCACCGCGTCCAGTTTGGACAGCATTGGTGAATACTTTGGCGGCCGCGATCATTCCACCGTTCTGCACGCCATCCGAAAGACTGAATCGTTGCTTGAGGACGATGCGGAATTAAGCCGGATGATGCGTGAAGCAACTGAAAAGTTGGCGGCGTGATGATTTCCACGCCTTTCTTTTGCGTGGAAAACCCGTCCGTCGTCCGTCTGTTCAGTGTCCGCCGTCTTGGTTATTCCGCCGTCGGTTTTCGTTGCTGCGGTTGGTCTCTGTCAGTCGTTTGGCGTTGGACGCTCCAACATTCGACAGAACGATAACAGCTTTTCCACGCCGTTGTTGTTTGCGTAAATAGTTACTCTGCTGATACTTACAATCGCTAACTCGGCTACACTGACACCATCTGGGTCATCATTACGACTAAGACGATAAATAAAACTATCTCTAATTAATAAGATCGATCTACCGGGATGGTCCGACTCTGAATCAAGGCATGCTACCGGAATCGGCTGATTGCGTTAAAACATGGGACTTGATCATCGCACCTCCAGCCGATTGCTTTGCATCCATGAAGATCTCCTGCTCTCGC
>JAGQPO010000564.1 GCA_020426665.1 Planctomycetales bacterium | reverse complement strand
AGTCTTCATCACACCGGCGACGTACAAGCCCGACCAAGAGTGGATGATCGAGCAAGCTGAGAAATTCATTCATCACACCAGATCAGAGAAACTGCCCTGCAAAATCCTGATGCACGACAACGATGGCAAGTACTCGCAACCATTCCTCGATGTATTCACCGACCGCAACACCGAGACTCGACGTACAGCAATCCGATCCCCAAACACTGTCGCCTTCGTCGAACGGTTCGTGCAAACGATCAAGCAAGAATGTCTCGACCACTTCATCGTTTTTGGCGAAAAGCACATGAGCCTTCTCTGCTCGGAGTTTCGCAAGCACTACCACCTGGAACGCCCGCACCAGGGACTGGAGAATGAGCTACCAGCTCAAATGAGGTACAAGAAGTCTGGAAAGCAGCGTAACCGCGCGGACACGATTCAGTTGTCCGACATCCGATGCAAAGAGCGTCTCGGCGGACTGCTCAAAAGCTATACGCGAAGGGCCGCATAGACTAAGCGGTTCGGAACATCGACACTCTGACATCTTGACTCACGCACCTCGGTAGCGATGCTTGCGGTGCCAACGGCAATGACGCGCGTCGGGCCACAGCTTTTCGTTGATTGGGAGCCGCAGACGCTCGCCGTGGTATTCGGACAGCGAAGTTTGGTCAGGGCAAGACTCGGCGAACTCTGCAGCGGCAACGAGCACTCGATAGTCATCGTCGATCGACCATAGTCCGCGATCAAATAGCCAATGAGCATTCTTGCTCAAAGCAAGACCATTCTGCGGATCATTGTTCCGCGAGTCAGCAAACTGGTGGATGTGTGCCGCATCTACAATCGACCCACCGTCGAGCGTTGTGATTCGATAGCCGGTCAAGGCGCAGGTGAATGCGTAGGCCGCCGCGACATCAATTCGAAATCGCCCGTTCCTGCCAGCCTGCTCGGCGTCATCCGGCATTTGAAAGCTTGCATCCCGTGCGATCTGGTCGTCGTCCGGAATGGGCAAGCCAACCATGTGATACAAAGCGTTCCGCTCAGCCGGCTCAAAGTGCTTAGCAATGATCAATCGCCGCGCAGCCTCTCGAAATTGGGGATCCAAACATGCTGCCAGAAAACTGGGGTCTGGCAAGACGTAGGACGTCACGGATCGATGCTTCGAAGGAGTCTGGTCTTGAGTGAACGCCTTCCAGAATCCATCCGATTTCAAATGATGGAACGGCATTCGAATATCGATTCGCTGTGTCCGTCGATATGCAACGATCTGCGAAAACGTCTCGAAGCGAAAGGCAATCTCGGGTGACAGGTAGAGCGGTTGGCTTCCAAGTTCACCCGCTTCGGCTAGATCAAGGACCGTCAGCAACAACAACGGCTTGTGCGGAGCGTTGTTTCGAGCTTTGTTCAGTTTTGCGATTTGATCCAGCCAGGCTTCGTGATCCACGATGTACGATCACTCCGAATCCGATTCCGGCGGCAACTGTGTCTGGTGCCAATCTGCGTACGTCTGCTTGGTTTGGGCGACCTTCCATGCGGCTCGGCCATTGGTGTTCCCAGCGGCGACAATCGCAGCACCGGCACTCGGGCTGCTGAGATAGACATCTTCGGCAAATAATAGCAATCTCTTATCCGGGATCTCGACCAGCTTTTTGTCATCGACGAGCTGTTGCCGAAGTTCTCGGTAGCTCGTCCAGCTTGCTCGAGGTTCCAGCGTTGCTGTCGATCCTTTCAAGACGATGAATTCTCCATTGATCTCACGTGCCTTCGCCGTGGCGTCGCCAGATGAAAACTCAAAAATGGGAGAGGTATCGGACGCGTTGGTGGCCGTGTTCTTCTGATCGCCTACCGACGGTTTGGGTTTAAGGAAAGAAAACCCAAGTACCGGCAGGACGAGTTCGATGTGCTGAAGGAATCCCTCCATGTCGGCGACATCGGCTTCGGGCATCGGAGGTAATGGTGGAGCAGTCCCGTTGTGGATCTTGGCTCGACCTGCGGCGTATTTCATCGAGATCAAGCGGCTTTCCAAGTACCTCACGTGAGCCTTGGTCAGGTTCAGATCCTTGCTGATCACCGCGACACAGCGTGTCCAAAACTCTTTTCGCTCGTCCTTGTCGTGCGACGCCAGTCGCTTGAAGACATTATCGCCTTCGCCGATGTAGACGATCTCGCCCGATGGGTTTTCCGGATCCGGTCCCGCCAAAATGTAAACACCGGTGCGAACGATCTCCTCTCGCTTCGCCAAGTCGGGAAGTTTGGTACGGGGCGCGACCAGGAGCTTGCCGCTCCAGTTCATGACCTCCGCCGTCAGCAAGCCGGATGCGTCGCCGTCGACCAGGTATATTCGAATGGATCTTCCAGTCATTTTCGAGCGTACTCGTCGGTTTTGGCCTGCGTCTGAATGGATTTGGCATGTTTCTAATTGATGGTGCCAGAAAGATGATCTCCACATCCACACTGATATGGAATATCAGCCAGCTGATATTCCCCAATTTAGCAAATGATAACGCATGTCTATACGGCCATTCGACACTCGGTTCGCGTGCGGAGCCGACCGCGGCATTGGACTGCTTATAGGCTTTGGGGACGCAATTGAAAATCTAGCGGCTCTCAGAGTTCGGCATCGCAGATAAATCGCGCTGCCACATTGTGGCGGAGTGCCTTTGAAGGCAGTTCGCACCGCGAGGTACCAATCGAAAAACCGCCTGGGTTCGAGCTCATTCATTCACGCGTTGTTATCTATCACGTCGTCGCCACGATGATGCATGAACTCAGCATCAGGAACCTGTGGCCCATGTTATTCATCGTACGATTCTTGGTTGTCCTCCCAAACATGTAGGCTGACACGCATCTGGTCGACCATTTCATCGGGTAAAGCGACAAAACGTAGTCCTGCCTCTTTGCCTTCGGATTTCTTTTGGTCGTCCAGTCCTTCCGCGTCGTCTGCAGCCAAATCACCACCTGTCAGGACCTCGAATGTTTGCGCTCGCAAGCGTAATTCTTCATACATTCTCTCGTCATACGTTCCGGCCAAGTATGGAACGCCGATGTCGAGAAACGAGCTGATTGGCCCGCTTGAAAGAGCACGCTCACGAAATGTCTTGCTCCCAATTCGATCTGCACGCCCGGTGCGTTGCTCCAACACGGCTGGGTTCCACGCCAAATCGAAATGCACTACATGGCGACAGTGTCGGTGAAGGTCGATCCCTTCTTGGCCGACAGAAGTGCAGATTAGAATCTCGGGCAAGAGTGGGGTATTGAATCCTGAGAAAACGCGTTCACGCGATCGCTGGTCCGACTTACCCGAAACCAAAGCAACGAACTGCTGGTCGCGAAGCCGAGTGGCATCGTAAAGTGCGAATCGAGCGGAGTCGGGGTCCGTGATGCTACCGCTGGCGGCCATCAAATCCTCTAAGAAGACTGCAATGCGGTCAGCCATGCTTTCCTGTTGTTGTGGCAGCGGGGAAAAGAACGACTGCACCAACAGTTCGCCCCATCCGGCCTCATCACGATCTTGCTTGTCCGGCAGCAATCGTAGCAACACGGACTCGCGGAGAACCGCGCGACGGATGGCTTGCATCGCGACCCGTCTCGCTTCCCAGTCCAGTTCGTTGTCCGACTGCATGAGACTGAAGATATGACTGTGCATTTCTCGCAGTGTGTTTTCGATCGACGAACAACTGCCACTGCACGCGTTTGTCCATGCCGCCCTTGGGTCAGCGCCGAGCCAGAGACTAGGGCCACGATCGTAGACGTCCAGAACCGCCGTCTGCCCTTGCTTGCGTGCTCGAAGTCGTCGCTCGCGAAGTTCACTTGCGATCTTCTGTACATCTTCGTCGTCAATGTCGCCCCACATTTCGTAGATGCTGTGGACTCCCCGCTCGTCGAAATGTGCCGTTTCTGCTCCCTTCTCATCTTCGTCGTCCCGAGGGGATAAACCGTAGGGACCTGAAACCCATTCCTCATCTCGCATCGAGGACAGTATCCGTTTCAGCATGCCCTGGGGACGAATGTCATCGGCTAACCGTTGAGCAATGATATGTTCACTCGCGCGATTCAAAAACACGCGGTCCACTCTTTCGCCAAGCAAATCGACGTTGAACCGCAACCCTAACGCCGCCAACTGCGGCAATTCGTGATCCATCAGTTCGAGATCATCAGGAGCAATTGGTCGATCTGCGAGACCCTCTAGCTCTTTCATCCAGACAATCGACCAAAGGACGCGGTCCAGCCCAAGAACGATAAGATCGCGATCGCGTCCCGTAAGTCGCGTCCGTAGGGTCTTCAGCGATTCCGGTCCTCCCATGCACTGATCACGTCGTCGATTCAATTCCTTGCGGATTCGCTGGTCAATGATGTCGTGCAGCCGACTGGCAGTATTCGTGCGGAAGCAAAAGATGAGCGTTTTCTCGCCCGCTTTCCAGTTTCGCAACGCTGCATCGACCACTTCACGCACTTTTGGATGTTTGGGATCCTGTCGCTCATTGACCATACTCATGAGAAGATCGAGATACACCTTTCCGATCTCCGTACCGGCGAGGCGGGTCTTGACGGATCGCCCCTCCGCGCTATCAATCAAGGTTGAGTAACACCCAGTCAAAGCACTTCCTAGAGAAGACCTGCCCTTCCCGCCCTTCATCTCAGAGACGCATCGCATCAGCAGATAGTGCGGCAACTCACCTTCACCGCGAACGTCGACTCCTGGCGCGGCATGAAGAACGTGGCGATCTGGGCGTTCGTGGACCTTGTCGGCTTCCGGCTGGTACTCCATTCCAACTCGGTACAACCGATGCTCCGTTCGACGTCGGTGCCGAACCACGAGAGCGCCCAGTTCATGCGACAGGTCCGTGTTGTAGACGAATAGCCGCAACCCTTCCCGGACTAGCTGCCGAATGTCAGGGTCGACATCCGAAAGTGCGGCGTCGATAATGTGCTCCAGTTCTTCTGCGTTGACGACGCCTCTCCGCTGCGCTGCTTCACGAAGCAATTCTCGAGCCTGAGCCAGCGGCGGCGACTCCCAAGCGGTCTGAATTGCTTGCCCCGTTGCTTTTGCTGGCAGTTTTGACCAAGCCTTCGCGAACCGTCTACTGGCACGAGCGGCGTGATCCAGTACCGGACGGACAACAGCCTCTCGATGATTCGCCAGCCGCTCACGGCGCGCGGCAGAGTCTTGCTCTGTTGGGCAAGTGCGTAGATGATCGCCAACCTTTAAGATCTCCAGCATTTCCGCCGGACGAAGCTGAAATGGGGTGGCTGTCAGCAACAGCGCGCGACGAGCACGGCAACCGATCAAATCCGTGAAGCCTTCATAACCATTGCTTCCTGAACTGGGACCATTCTTCCAGTTGTGTGCCTCATCAACAACGACCAGCGGCATATCGCTCTTGATCAGGTAGCCCATGAGCTCACGGTAGACATGAACCAGTTGACGCTCTACTCTCGAGAACAACTCGTCACGTCCACGGACATATGGTGCAGCAATTTCCTTGCAAGTGTCTAGCAACTTTTCGACGACATCCTGGCGCTGGTCCAGTTGGCGAATCGCAGCGAGAAGTTCGTCCTCATAGAAATGCAGATTTTCCCATTCGCGTTCATTGAAGTGATCCAGCCACTTGGGATTCGACGGCCAACCAGAAGGAGCTCCCTTCAGCAGTCGTTTCCGCAGGTCGCGATTGAACCGAACGCCCCAATGGCGAAATAGAATCTTCAGCACGTAACGTCGCTTGAGATCGTAGTGTCGAAGCTGGCCACCGCCGAAGATTCGCATGTTCGCAACCACGACCCTCGGCGCTGCACCGGGCCGTCGCAATTCGTAGGCAAGATCATCAATGCGATCGACCGCAACTGGAGTGAACCAGCGTGTGGCCTGGTCTCGATACTCTGCTTTAACACAACGCTTTACAAACTCGCCGACTTCTCTCCTCCATTTGGAGAATAGTGCCGAGTTATTGGGAGTGATGATAAGGACTTTTTGGTAACAGCCTCGTAGATCATCCACGGCACTACCTTGCTGCATTGCTTCAAGCAAGGAATACGCGACACCCAGGGCGACAAAGGTTTTTCCCATGCCGACTTCGTCGGCGAGAATTTCGATTTCCCAACGCTGTTCCGGGTCTTCGTGAAAAAAGCGGTCAAGCAAAGCGTCGACAGTCACTGCTTGACGGATAGCGTCGCGCGGATCTTTGATACGCGTTTTGTCCAACCCCAGGTCAAATTGCTGCGATCGCGTAATCATCCGACGTTGGCCCCCGTTTGTTGGTGACCTCGGACAGTCCTAGCGTACCGTCGAAAATCAGTGGAAAGGTCGTCGGGAAAATTTTTCTGCAATTGTTCCAGCATCTCGGCAACTTTGTGCTTCGACTCATCAACCAACTGTGTCCAGTCTTGCTCGAATCTCGCAGATGCTGGGAATTGCCGTGCGCGATCTAGGCAACTTAGTATTTCGACGATTTGAAATCCTGTCGCCGTGGCCGAGCGTTCTCCTGATTCAGCCGCTTCGACTACGTGACGAGCAAGTGCGACTGGACTCACGGAACCCAACAGGGCAAGTCGCATGCACGCCTTGGGAGACTGTGCCGCAGCCTTGAGGTCGTCCGTAATCCCTTTCAGAGCTTCGACGAACTCACGAACGATATAGGACTGAATTCGCGATGTGTCGACACCACTTGTTTCGTGAGCGTTCGGTAAAGTGCATC
>JAGQPO010000563.1 GCA_020426665.1 Planctomycetales bacterium | reverse complement strand
ATGAAACCCGAAGATGAAGCAACCAGTAGATGGAGCAACGTGCTTTGGAACGTGCTGGGAGGCAACTCTGAACGCAACCTGCTTGCCGAAGTGCACCGCGTGGAACTTCGTGAAGATGATTCCGTACTCTTGTGCAGCGATGGATTGTACCGATACCTGGATGCAAAACACTTACCGGGTCTGATCGGAAAACAAAGCGACGCGTCGCTGATATGCCGACAACTGATAGACCTTGCCAATGACCGGGGTGGCGAAGATAACATCACAGTGATCGTTGCGCATCCGACGCCCAAGCGACGCACGTCGACCGCCGGATCGAGCTTCTCGCCAGATCCCGCCATCACCGAAACCGCTCCGGTCCCCCACAACGGCCACGACTCTTAGACCTCGACGTTCACCATCAACGATTCGAATCCACCCACATCACCAGCATGGCTTGGTCCGGTTTGCGGAATCGCGTCCGCCGTCCTTTATACGCTGACCAATATCGCACTGCGAAATTGCGTCGCCGTTGATGCCTATCTGGTTTCCGCCGTCAAAGCAGCGCCGACCGTGATCGTGCTCGGTCCTCTGATCGGATGGCTGAGTCTTCGGCCGGGATCGTCCGATCCAAGCCCGCCTGAACCGCTATCGACCACAACACGTTTCTCTGAAAAACCACATAAGCGATCTTGGTGGACACCAAGGATCCTGCAATTTGTGACCGCGTCGTTCCTGGCCCAGTTTTTTGGAAACGCCGCGTTCCAAAAAGCTCTGGAGCATATCGGGCTGGCGGCTTCCGTCCCGATCACGCTGGGCGTTCTGATCGTTGGCGGCGCCGTCTTGGGAGCGGTGCTGTTGAAGGAGCCGGTTGGCGCACGAAAAATGCTGGCCATGGCAACGCTGATCCTGGCAGTCATCGTGCTGTCGCTGCCACATCAAATGCCCCCTGGTGACTCCCCAAACGCGGCGGCGATCAAGTCGGCAGACGCGGCAAACATTGTCATCGGATCGCTTTGGGCGGCGCTGTCCGGGTTGGCATATTCGTTTTTTGGTGTCACGCTGCGGCAAACGCTTCAAACCGGCATCCCGGCCCGAAACCTGATGTTCATCAGCGGTCTGACCGGAACCATCACCTTGTGGGGATATTGCTTTGCGACACTCGGGTTGCAGACAATCTCCGGGACAAGCCCCACCCAATGGGCCATCATGGTGACTGCCGGCTTCTGTAATTTCTCGGCGTTTGTCGCCATCACAACTGCACTTCGGCTGCTACCCGTGGTTGCCGTCAACCTAATCAATGCCTCCCAGGTGGCGATGGCCGCAGTTGCCGGCGTGGCGTTTTTCGGGGAACCCATCACTGCCCCACTCTTCATCGGGATCATGCTGACCCTCGCCGGATTGATGATTCTGGCCCGGCGAACTCGGGCTCCGATCGTGATCACGGATTAGGGCTTTGTTTCAACTGAGAATGACCGGTACCTTCGGTTGCCTGGCGTGTTTCAACGTCGGTGAAACAAAATCCACATTTTGATCACCATATCGTGCAAATGGGTTATTCAAAGACTAAGCTGCGCGATTCCCAGATCCACCACGACCGTGTAGCGCCTTAGGCATCGCTCGGTTGTCCAATCTCCCCTGCCCTTCCCTCCCCCGATCTACATTTCGACAGAGAGTTGTCAATGAACAAAACCATGCTTGGACTTGCGTTCGCATTGCTGTGCACCACCGTCGTCGTTGCTCAGGACGCACCGGACAAGAAGAAAAAAAGCGCCGATGGCGCCGGCCGACCCAACGCGGCGGCTACGATTTTGAAGCAGCTGAAAGATGCTGAACTCACCGATGAGCAAACGGCTAAAATCCAAGAGCTGGCCAAGAAATCGATGGCAGAAATGCGTGCCATTCGAAAAGAAGCCGGAATCACACCGGAAATCATGAAGAAGCGCACCGAAGCTCAAAAAGAGCTGAAGGACAGCGGCAAGAAACCGGCCGAAATGTTCGCAGCCGTCAACGAGAAAGCTGGACTGAACGAAGCACAAATTGCCGCTATCAAAAAGACCGACGCAAGTCGAGCTGCACTGCTGAAAGATGCCGTTGCGTTGCTATCGGACGAGCAAAAGGCAAAGTTGCCCAAACGTGTGACCCAGGCCGGAAAGCAAGGTGACGCGAAGAAGGCCGACGCAGCAAAAGGGAAAAACAAGAAAAAGAAGACCGAGGATAACTAAGTCCTTCGAGAAGACGCAATTCTTGGGTATGACGGACTTCCAGTCCGTCAAATAAAGGTCGGCTGCAACGGACTGGAAGTCCGTTGTACATGCCTTACTCAACCCAAACGGTCTTATTTCTGAGCGTTGAATCGCCCATTGCAAGATCACGGCGGCTTTGCACCTGCAAGGCCGCCGTTTTTCGTTGGTACCGCAGAATGTATCAATTATTCCGGCTACCGATTGACTGGCAAAGACCGACGGGGACTCCTGCCGATGCTATTTCCGCGGAAGAACTGTTAGTCGTTTCGAATCTTGACAGACTCGATTTCGGGACGGCCGCGAGCCAAATCTAAAACCCGACGGTTGGAATCGCACTCCCAGCCGACCACTGTTATTTCCCCAATCGGCGGAAGGAACTGCCTTACCATGCGATGCACTAGTTTTTATGGACGTCTGTTGATCGCCGTCGCCATGATGTCGATCACCGCGACTTCGGTCAGCGCCGGCTGGACGGAACGCTGGAATGGCTTCTGGAATAAAGTCAACGTCGGTTACGAACGCAACAATGCCTGGCCCGATCCATTCAACGAATTGGATGCAATGGGCGTGATCACACCATTCGAAGCCCAGAAACAAAACGGTTGGGTCCTGAACAACACCATAGGACCGGATCAATTCCGCGAAGTGGACGGCGCACTCACGATTTCCGGTCAAAAACGATTGGCTTGGATCGTTACACAAGCCCCGCCTTCGCGTCGACAAGTCTACATTGTTCGCGGAACGAACCAGAAAGAAACGGACAGCCGAGTCAACTCGGTGCGTGAGATCCTGGGACAATTCGAAGTCGACGGCCCGGAACCGACCGTTTGGTTGACCAGCCGCATACCGCCGACTGCACCTGGCGACTGGGCGACCAAGGTCAATCGCACCTGGTTGGAAGAACTGGCGCCGCCAAAGTTGCCAAGCAGCAGCGCCGCCGGCAGTGCATCGGCGACGCGTCAGTAGGCCGAAGCACCACGTTGACCCGCGAGGCAACAAGAAGAACTTGCTAGCATCGCGGAGTCGCCAAATCGACCAATAGGCGGTGTCCCCTCAAAGGACATCGCCTTTTTTCGTTGAATCTGCGGGCAATCTCCGACAGCACTGAAGTCGGTTTGGCAAACGGTCGATCCCTACAATCGATGCCATCGTTATCGTGTTGGCATCGCACCGCTTCGCCCCACTCGTTGACTCGATTGTCACGGGAGACCTACAGACGTGACCGTCCAAAACAAAATGCTTCGTAATCAACGCCGCAATCGACTCTCAACCTTTTTGGCCGTTTCGATCGTGGTCGGCGGTGTCAGCAACTTCACGGGCTGTTCCAGCTCGGTCGGCGCCCGCGTCGCATCCTTGAACCCGTTTTCAAGTTCGCATGCGGCCGACACGACTGGCAGCAGCGATTCTGGTTGGCTGAGCGGCCCCAAGAACGTTGGTTCATCAATCGCCGGTGGCGCAAAGACCGCGGCGACGAAATCGCGCGACACCGTCGCCGGATGGTTCGGCAGCAGCGACAAACCGGATCCATCGGTGCAAGAAGGCGACGAGACAGACCCCACCAGCTTGGCCCACAAGGCAGAAGTCACCCCCGAGGTGTTTGTCGCCAACGGACGGCTCTGGGAATCGACGGGTAATTTTGAAAAGGCGATGGAAAGCTATGCCAAGGCACTCGAGCTGCGGCCGAATGATCCGGCGGCGCTGTCCAATATCGCTCGTCTGCACTTCCGCCAAAACAACCACGTCAAAGCTGCGGAGTACTTTGGTCAGGCGATCAAACAAAAGCCCGATGATGCCGGACTGTACAATGATCTAGGTCTGA
>JAGQPO010000562.1 GCA_020426665.1 Planctomycetales bacterium | reverse complement strand
TCACGCAGCTCAAAATCTGATCGATTCGTCGTGCCGAATCGACGATCCGGCGTATCAATCGTTGATGAAGGTGATCGCTGCGGATGAATCGCGGCCGAGTGATACGCTGTCTGACGTTAGTACCAGCGGCAACCCGCTGCCGATCGATTTGGTGGACCAGGCCGGGGCCAGTTGGACGGATTGGCCGCCAAGATCGACAACGCCCACACTTGTTCAACGTCAGGTGGCAACACTTGGTACCATCGAAAATGCAAATAAAGTGGTGTTGCAACAGATTGGTGACGCGGGCGGCTCCGCAACCACCGAAGCAACCTTGTTGAGGCCACGGATCCGGCCGGCTAGAACACTGGCCGATCAGTCGATACCGGATGGCGCGGCGGACGCACATCCGATTTCGTATTGGGCGACACAGTTGGCAAGCGGTAGCCGTTGGGTCCGAATGCAGGCCGTTACCGAGTTGGGACGACGAGGCGACTCGGAAGCATTGGTTGTATTAGAAAAACATTTGGAAATCGAAACCGACGCCGAAGTTGTAGCCAAAATTCAACAGCGTCTCAGCCCCTGATCATTCTGTCATGTTAGAAGTTGAAACAAAGTACCAACTGGACGACAGGGAGGCGCTGGTTGATCGGTTGGAGCGGTCCGGTGCAACATCAATCGGTACCGAGGAACATGCCGACACGTATTATCGGCATCCCTGTCGAGACTTTGTAAAAACGAACGAGGCGCTGCGTATTCGTTCGATCGACTCTGTCGCGTCGGTGACCTACAAGGGGCCGAAGATGGCGGTCGGCGACTCGGCGTTAAAGGCACGTAAAGAAATCGAGTGGTGCCTAGCGCCGTGTGATGCCGACGGCCGCAATATGGAACAGTTGTTCGATGCGCTGGGGTTTACCGTTGTCACAACAGTGCGAAAAGTACGTCAATCCTACGGTTGGCCGACCGACGATTCCGAGTATCGCGGGTTCACCTTGACGATCGATCAAGTGGAACAAGTTGGCTTGTTCGCGGAGATCGAATTGATCATTCCCGACGCTTCAGCAGACGATGTCCAGGCGGCCGGTCAACGCATCAACTCGCTCGCCGAAAGTCTGGGCTTGGTCAAAACGGTCCGGCAGAGCTATTTGAGTCTGCTGTTGGAAATCATTGGCGAGACAAGTTAGTGTGCGACGCGAGTGCTTTGTTCCAGATTAGATTTTAGGGTTAAGTCCGTCGTACCCTAAAATCAAACGTTGACGAAGCACTGGTGGTTGCTGTTCGCATCTTGAATGAAAATCGTTTTGATCGCGGAGCGATCAACGACTTTATGCGGCATTTTGTTTCGCGGTTTCCGGGCGTCCCCAGCGACCGATCCACATCCCCAGTCCCAGCAGCAGAGTCACCGTCAGAATGGACAGTGACGCCCCGACAATCCACTTGAAAGATGCCCGATTGGTGAACAATTCATTCCACGCCAACCGTTGATCGGGATCGATACCCTGTAGGGTATACATGGCGACCGGTTCGCCCTGGTCGGGACCCGGCCCGATGGGCGTGACGGTACTTGCAAAGATCTTGCCGGTGTCGCTGTGGCATTCAGTACACCCAGACACGCCAAGTGACCAACCGGCCGGGCGGACGTTGTGCGCCAGTGGCCAACGGAGCATGTCGATGGCGTCGGTGTCTTTGACTTCAATGGTTTTTAAAGACTCTGCTTCGTCACCGACTGCGTACACGAAACCGCTGGACACATAAACGGCTCGTTCGAATCCAAGGTCCTTCTGGATGGCCAGCAGCGCGGCGGAAACTCTTTCTTAGAACAATTTCTTACCGGCTTCCTTTGTCGCTGAGGCGACTTTTGACCTCTCTTCCTCGGACCATTCTTCAGGTTTGACGCGATAACGTTCGTCACCCAAGATCGCCTTCATCTCGCTGCTGCCGAGTTTTGGTTCCAGCAGTTCGGTGACAAAATCGTTGCGGACACGCAGCGACTTGCGGGTCACATCGAAGACTTGGTCGGGGTTTAGCGGAGTCAGTTTTCCGTCCGCGATGCTGCCCCAAAACGCAGGCCAGACGACGCGCTGCGGGTAGACGCGTCCGTCGTCGCCTTTGGCATAAACAGGGCCTGCGATACGTGGCAATTCGTTTCCGACGCGATGCCCTTTCTCGCCCAGCGAATGCGCCAGTGATGTCATGATCCCGATCGCTTGCTCGCGTGGCAGGGGACCGCCGTGGCAGGCGGTGCAAGAGAGTTTTTCGAAGTGCAGCGGCGGCAATCCGGCGTGCTGCGGACGCGGCGATCCCAGGCGTCCGGACAAGCCCGTTCCGGATTCGCGCGTTGTCGTCGACTGTTTTCCCATCGCGCGATCCAGGTCGTCAACGAAGTCGCCGCCCAAATGGCATCCGGCACACGACAGCGTCAACATGTCTTGGCCACTGGGATGAAGTTCGCCGGGGAATCCGCGCACGAGATGGTGGTCGATACCGTTGCGGTGGCAATCAACGCATTGCATGCCGGCGCGTAAGTGGATGTCCTGGTCGTGTGTCCAGCGGGCTTCGATGCCACTGTGGCCGACGGTTCGATTGCTGTGGCATTGGTAACAGGAGTTGTTCTGGGGTTGCCGCACCAAATCGACAAACACGGTTCCATCATCTGCAAAGCGATTGGCATCGTATTTGACCTTCGGCAGTTTGTCCTTGATTGCGTCCTCGGCGGGGTCGGCGCCGTCTTTGATACGCGACACCTCGCCCTGGATCGTTCCGATTTGCATTCCCGCGGTCGCCGCCCAAGCAAAGTTTTGTTTGGCGATCTGGTCACGACGGGCATTGAAATCGTACGAACCTGAAACGCCGTGACACGCGAGACAATCGATCTCCAGGGAACCGGTCAGCGGCCAGCGAGAAACGCGGTTGTCGGACTCGGCCGTTTTACCTTCGCGCGGCTGTTCGTCGGCCTGTTCGTCGGCCTGTTCGTCCGTCGGCTTGTTCGCCCCTTCATTCATCGGCGCGTGTCCGGGGCCTCCACCGGGAATCCGCCCACCGAATTGCCGCACCATGTCCCATTGACCGATACCCAGATCGCGTGGATCGAAGGTCTGTTTCCATTTTCGATAGGAGAGCGGAAGTTGGGTTCCGGTTCGCGGATCAGTCCAAATCCAAGGTTCGCCTTCTCGTCCGTCTACGGAATCCGACATAAATGCGTTAAAATGCCAACCGTGTGAAATCGTTTCATAATCATGACATCGGCCGCATGTCTTGCTGCTTGAGTAGGGCGTTGTCGATGCCGGCTCGATTCGCTGATTGTCTGCATCGTACAAAGTGATGTGGTGCAGGAACCGAGCATTGCCGTCACTGTGGGCATACTTCGTCCCATCCGCGGCAATTGCGGGGTTCGCCAGCAGCAGACCCATCGCACAGCACAGGAAGGTAGTCGCGGCGGTGCCGAGCGACGCCGATCGGCGTGTGGAGAGCGATTTCATCGATAGCATTTTGAAAAGATTGGTCGAGAAGAAATTGACCCGGCGCATCGGCCGCCGGCGGTCACCCCATTCCCGATAGGGTCGTGGGGTAACATAATTGACTAGCAAATGTTACCGAGTGGCGAACCGACGGACGACCACCGACGATGTATTTAAACCCCAAAACAGGTTAATCCCATGACTCAAACTGGCGTCATCACATTCAAAGGCAACCCGATGACTTTGGCCGGTGAGGCATTGGAAGTTGGGTCACCCGCACCCGATTTTCAACTGCATTATGCCGATGGCGGTATCCAGACGTTGACGTTAGCCGATCTGAAAGGGAAGCCGACAATCATCAGTGTCGTTCCCAGTTTGGACACGCCGACCTGTGCCGTTCAAACGAAACGCTTCAACGAAGAACTTGCCGCTTTGGGCGATAAAGTCAATGCCGTCACGGTCAGCCGTGACCTGCCGTTTGCACAGGCCAGGTTTTGTGGTGCCGAAAACATCAAGATGCGGACGGCTAGCGATTACCAGACGCACGCCTTTGGCACCGATTATGGTTTGACGATCGAAGAATTGAAACTGTTGACGCGAGCCGTTTTTGTTCTAAACGCCGCTGGCGAGATTGCCCACAAAGAAATTGTTTCCGAAGTCACACAAGAGCCGGATTACGCAACCGCAATGGCGGCACTGCGCATGTTGGTTTAACTGCGCATGTTGGTCTAACGGTTACCGAGACAATGTCAGACGACCAAAATCAAAATCAACATCTCGACGGTGAACTGCCGATCGTCGTGGTGGCACTGTATCGATTTGTTGCCTTGCCGCACTATCAAGAGTTGCGGCCGTCGATCGAATCGATTTTGCGTCTTGCCGATGTCAAGGGATCGTTGTTATTGGCGTCCGAAGGCATCAACGGAACGATCGCCGGTTCACGTGCCGGCATCGATTCGGTGTTGGCCAGCTTGCGCGAGATTCCGCAGTTTGCCGGCGTGGAGGTCAAAGAGTCATTCTGTGCCGAACAACCGTTTCGTCGATGTCGCGTGCGGTTGAAGCGTGAAATCGTGACGATGGGCGTTGACGGTATCGACCCGAATGATTCGGTGGGTACCTATGTTGATCCGAGTGATTGGAATCAATTGATTTCGGATCCCGATGTCCTTCTGATCGACACTCGCAATGATTACGAGGTCGCAATCGGCACGTTTGAAGGGGCAACGAATCCGCGGACCGAATCGTTTCGTGAGTTTCCGAAGTATGTCGAGGAGAACTTGGACCCCGCCAAGCAAAAGAAGGTGGCCATGTTTTGCACCGGCGGAATCCGCTGCGAAAA
>JAGQPO010000561.1:378-13500 GCA_020426665.1 Planctomycetales bacterium | reverse complement strand
AAATCGATCGGCAGCGGGTTGCCGCTGGTACTAACGTCAGACAGCGTATCACTCGGCCGCGATTCATCCGCAGCGATCACCTTCATCAACGATTGATACGCCGGATCGTCGATTCGGCACGACGAATCGATCAGATTTTGAGCTGCGTGATGGGCCAGTGACTGGATCTGTACCCATCGGGAGTCCGTTCTGTCGTCTAATTGTGATGCAACCCTTTCCAAAGCATTGGCAAAAACCGTTCGTCGCTCGGCGGCACGATCCGCGGGCATTGTCGTCCACTGACGATTCAAGTCGGCCAGCATCTCAGCCGCCATCGCGGACACGTCGGTTTTTTCATCGCAAAGAGCGGACACCAGTCCATCAATTCCGTCCATGTCCGAAGCATGCAACTGCTCAAGCTGCCGGACTTTTTCCGTAGAGGATTGTTGTGAAAACCCATTCACGATCCCCGACAATTTCGCGCGATGCAAATAAACCTGCGAGATCGTCAGAACGCAAAAAAGTCCGATCGCAATCAGCAACCATTTGGCACTTGCGGCCAGATGACGCCGTGACTCGGCACGAGTCGCCGCGAACGCGGAAAAGGGATTCGGCGTGCGTTGGAGTTCAGAATCGTCCATGTTCGTTGGCCCAATTGATCGTCGCGTTGTTTTGTCTGCGATCATCGGGGACTAGGCCGCCGCGCCGCAAGATCAACTCGAACACTAACGAACCAACAGTTCACTGATTTTTTTGCGATAGGCGTCACGATCGGCCTCCCAAGCACGACGAATGCGATCCGGCACGTTGACTCCCGCGACCGTATCGGCCGCGACGGCATCCAGCGACACCAGGTCGGCTGGGGAGATCGCGGCGCCGACCCAAATGATCTGGCCGCCGGAATCGACCAGGGCCGCCTGGCCGGATTCGATGCCGATCCGACGTGAAAGCGCGCCATCATCGTCGGGCATCAGAATCCAGTCCGTCGACTTCACACCGGCACTTTCCAGGATACGTTTATTGCCTTCGTCGACGATTCCGATCGGCCGAACGCGGTTGCGAGTCGTTTCGGCCGTTTGAGCCAACCAGGACGACAGGGTGTTGATCGCTTGCAAGTTACGCGCCTCGGCGTGGTCATCGCGATCGGCAAATCCTGCGTACCATAATGACAGCGGTCGATCGATGGTCAATCGTTTGAATGATTCGATTCTGCTGCCGATTCGGCGATCCGGTTGCGGCGGCGGCAATGGCACCAACGCTCGCACGTATTTGGGATTGGCCGGCAGTTCGGCGGCTGGCATGTCCGCCATTTGATATGGTTTCGCGGGCGTTTCGAAACTGGCACCGTTCAATGAAAGCTCCAGCGAAAGCACCGTCCATCCGTCCAGATTAATCTGCTTGCCGGCCATCGAAACCGGCAGTTCAACACCTTTGATCATCGATCGCGATTCTTCGATCCAAAATCGATAGGTGTCGTTTTCTGCGATCGCACGAATAACGACACATTGGACTTGATCACGCATGGCCATCCCTTCGTACTGGATCGTCGGTGTTTCATCCTGTGAACCCGCCGATTCCGTTTGACCTCTGTCACGACGAAACAGCTTGGCCATCGGATCGGGATCGAGCAGCCATTCCAGTTGAGGCGGTGGCCCGCCGAGCCCCGAGACCATTCGCGACGCAAGGATCGGATCACGAAGTAAATGTTCCAACACGGGCCGAATCGATGACGCGGCGGACGCCGACGACCCGCCAACCACAACCTGGGAATCGTGGAAGTCCGAATCCGGGTCCGCGATCCATCCGATCGTCTTTCCCGCATCCGACCAAAGCCGGGCATCGTATGCGGCAAGCCAGATTGTCGATCCGTCGATCGCGACGTGCATCGGTGCCGTCCGACGCGTCACTTGGCCGTCTTTCTCGACCACCAATCGAACCTCTGCCTGGTCGCGATAGGATTTTGCGTTTCGATAGCGCGACAGGACTTGGCGCAGATAGTCCTCGGCGGCCATCTTCGGGACGCCGTCCGGAGATGCCGCGGTCTGCGTTGATTGAGTGTCGTCGTCGCTGCGATTGCTTGACCCACAACCGGAAATTGCCATCAAAACAAACAGCGCAACAACGATCTTGACGGTAGAAACAATACGATTCATTCGCTTCCTTTACTGTATTGTCTCGGCCGACGCGAGGCGGTTGCGTTTTTTTGGCCTAAGCGAGATAAACGAAAGACGGAACGGCGGTGGAAACCAAAACGAATTGCCCCCCTTGGGCGTTTCGCGATCTTGGTCCGTGCCCCCATTTCCGATCAAATGAACACCCGCAGTGGTTCGTCTAGATTTTATTTTAGGGCTCAGTGAGACTTGTACTGGCGGACTTTCCGTGCGTCGAAACAGACCTTTGTCGACGGACTGGAAGTGCGTCACACCCTAAAATCAAGAATTGACGAAGCAGAAGATCAGTTTTTGACATAACACTCGTTTCATGCCCGACCAAGACACGAATTCCAACGACCCCGGATTGTCCCCGCCGAACCATCGGGCCAGTGCCGCGATTCCAGAACAAACTAACATCCAACGTGGCGGAATCCGTTTCCAACCCAAACAAGCGGGGCTGGTGTCGGTTCAAGTCTGGGAATATGACGCGCCCACGCGCCGCACCAGTCGCGATGTAGCCGGGGAGACGATCCAAGCCCTCTCAGCCCCCGACGATTTTCCGCCGATCGAATCCGCGATCGTCGCCGGAGACCGCGTGGCCTTGGCGGTCGACCCCAATGTCCCCAATGTCGATGAAGTAGTCCGAGGCGCGATTCGAATGATTCGCAGCACACCGGCTGACCAAATCGAAGTGGTGGTCTGGGAAGAAGCGACATCCGAGACGTTGGCGCGGATTAAAGTGGCCGCAGGCGATTGCCCGGTGATTTCCCACCAAAGTGATCATCGCGACTCGCTGTGCTATCTGGCCGCCGACGTGGATGCCGAACCGATTTACCTGAATCGAGCCTTGGTTGATGCCGACTTTGTGTTGCCGATCGTTGCGGTTCGGCCGACCAACGTGTCCCAGCGGCGCGATGTGACGGGCGTGTTCCCGTCGCTCAGTGATTCGGCGACACGAACGCGATTCGGCGACAAAGTCAGCGCGGGTGTCGCTGCAAATCCGGCAATGAAATCCGGAAACACAATCGCCGAAGAGGTGCCGTGGTTGCTGGGAATCCAATTGGTGGTGACGGTGACAGCCAACGCGAGTGGGACCGCCGGTGAAATCCGTGCCGGCACCATCGAAGCCATTGCGAAACGAATCATCCCCACACTACGACGCCCCGATCCCGTGCCTCCGCCCGCCGCCTTGGTCATCGCGGCACTGGACGGCGACGAACAACAACAGACCTGGGAAAACGTAGTGCGCGCCGCCGACGCCGCGACCGCCTATGCCGAACCGGACGCAACGATCGTTATCTGGTCATCACTAAGCGAGCCACCCGCCGGAGCGTTGCTGGCACTGGATTCCGATTTCGATGGCGATGATTTCAACGACGATTTCGCCGACCGCCCCGATGAACGCGACACGGACCGCGAGACTGACTCGGATGGGCTGCCTACGTGGAACCGATTCTCGGAACTCGCCCGAGTACTGAAACGGGTGACCGAAAATCATCGGGTGTTGCTGCACAGTCGATTAGACCGCGAAACGATCGAACCGATCGGCATTGGCGTGATCGAGTCGGCAGCCGAACTGGCGAATCTTAGCCGCAATTTTGAAAGCTGTGGCGTGTTACGTGCCGCCAGCTTCGCGGGCGGCAACTGAAACGGCCATTGAAAGCACGGTTATCGCATTCGGCGCCGGGATGGAGCTGTAACCCGAGGCGTAGACGAGACAAATGCGTTAACCTTGTGCCGAAATTGGTTTAAATGAGGCAACGGCAACACAGGGCTAGTGACGATGACGCCGATCGAAGAAACGTATTTGTATTGCCCACGCTGTGGAACCAAACATGAAGATCCCGGAAAGGTTCCGTTTCGCTGTGCCGCCTGTCAAATGACACTGTTCTTTGGACCGGTCGCCGCAGTTGGCGGTTTGATCGTCAATCCGTCCAACCAGCTTTTGCTGGTTCGACGTGCACGCGATCCCGGCAAGGGCCAATGGGGACTTCCGGGCGGCTTTGTCGATCGCGGAGAAACAGTCAAACAGGCGCTGAAACGAGAAGTTTACGAAGAAACGAAGCTGCGATTAGAAACGCTGGATTTGTTTCTGACATACCCCAATCATTACAACTACCACGGCGTTGTTTCACACGTCATTGACCTGTTCTACATCTGCCGGCCCGTTGATCCGGATTGCATTAAATTGGAACCCACCGAATTGGATGCGTTCGTTTGGACGGAACCCGACCAAACACACCTCGAAAACATGGCGTTCGCCTCCAATCGCCACGCCATCGAATGTTGGATGGAAAGCGTCGCCTAAAGAATTGGTAGCTGACACCTTTTCCTCGCACGTAACCGGATGCCGTTTTGCCTGGTCTGATCCTGATCCCAACCGATTCTGAACGAACGCCCATCGAATCGGCGTTGAATTTTGCCCCTCAAGGTTGGTCTATCCATACCATCGGCTTCGGCGTGATTGCCGCGGGAATTGAAACCGCTCACTTGATCGCGACCCGCCATCCGGAACGAGTCGTCCTGGCCGGGATCGCAGGCCTGTTTGCGTCGTCACCCAATCCGTCGGTTAAGGTCGGCGACGCAATCTGGTTCGATTCGATTGCGATCGACGGAATCGGAATCGGCCAAGGCGACGCGTTCATTGACGCATCACAGCTGGGATGGAAGTGGAATTCACATGACACCGGTGACGGGCGAATCCGTTGCCATCCGCCCGGACCATCCAGCCCCGCGATGCTGTTGACGGTTTGCTCGGGCTCGGCCGACCCGGCCGATGCGCAGCGGAGATCACTGCGTTTTCCCGAAGCCATCGGTGAAGACATGGAAGCCTTTGCGGTTGCATATGCATGCCAATCGGCCGGCATTCCAATAAGCGTTGTGCGCGGATTTTCAAACATCGCCGGACGTCGTGACAAAACCGAATGGCGCATCGACCAGGCACTCGCCGGTGTCGCAAATCAATTGCAAACGATCATCGACGGACATTTCGAATGACTGACATCATACGGCTGGGCATCTCGACATGCCCCAATGACACGTTTGCGTTTCATGCGTTGATGAACCGTTTGGTCGATTGGCGAGGACTGGATTTTCGAATTCAACTGCTGGACATTCAACAATTGAACCAGCAACTCTTTGACAGACAATTTGACGTCGCCAAGTGCAGTTTTCACGCGGCGCTGATGCTTTCCGAATCAATGCTGGTCTTGCCCAGCGGCTCGGCGCTCGGCTTCGGAGTCGGCCCACTGTTGCTTTCCGCCGATCCCGATAAACGCCCCGAGTCGACCGATCAATTGACCTTGTGTCCCGGCCGGCACACCACCGCGACACTGCTGTTTCGATTGTTTTATCCGAACACCACTTCGATCGAACAAGTCGTTTTTTCCCAGATCATGCCCAGGCTCGCTGGCAACACAGCCGACTTTGGCGTTTGCATCCACGAAGGTCGCTTCACGTGGCAAAATCAGGGATTGGGTTTCGTGGAAGATTTGGGAACGCGATGGGAAAAAGAAACCGGTTGCCCGCTACCATTGGGCGGGCTGGTCGCCAGCAGGTCGCTGCCCGATGAAGTCATTCGAACGGTCCAATCGGTCGTCCGAGATTCGATTGAATTCTCGCTCGCAGATCCCAACATTGCACTGCCGACGATGCGACACCATGCGCAAGAATTTGATGACGAAGTTTTGATGAAGCACGTTGAATTGTACGTCAACCAGTGGACCATCGACTTGGGCACGACCGGAGCCAACGCACTGTCACGACTAAACGCGATTGCGAAGAACGCGGGAATTCTCTCTGAAGAAACGGAGGGGTTGGAAGTTTTGTCCGTGTAACAAGCGTATTTGAAGAGGAAATTGCAAATTGCAAAATGAACATTGCAAATTGGCGATTGCGTTCCCAAACGCCCCCTTTCACAGTTGCTGAAAATCTTTTGCCGAACACGATGGGGACGAGGGCGATGCCCAAGGCTGTGGATGTGGACGGCCGTTGGCCGATATCGCAAGGCAATGCGATGTGGAGGAAACATGCTAAGCTGGACGGTCTCAATTGCCGGCACACCAACACTGATGCCCGTCAAAACGGGATCTTAATTCAATACCGTTCCCTAGCATTGAACCGTCCCACCGCGATCGCATAGTCTATCGATACAGGTTTTTACGCTTTCGGCCCCGCATCACGAACCGGCAATCTCCCGATGACGAAACGAGTCCTCTTTGTCTGCATGGGCAACATCTGCCGGTCACCTGCTGGAGAAGCGGTGATGAAACGATTTGCCGAGGAATTCGGCCTTGATGTCGACGTCGATTCCGCAGGGACTCACGGTTATCACGTCGGCGAAATAGCGGACGCCAGGATGATGGCAGCGGCGGAAGTCCGCGGTTACGAATTGACCAGTCGTGCTCGTCAGGTAACGCCCAAAGACTTGCAACCCGGAGTCTTTGATTTGGTCTTGGCGATGGACAATTCCAATTACGAAGCTCTCATTTCCATGGCCGGACAATCGGCGCCGCACATCCGAATCTTCAGTGACTATTTGGATGACAGCTGGCCCAACGATGTGCCCGACCCGTACTACGGCGGCGCAGAAGGATTTGATGAAGTCCTTGACATGTTGGAAGAAGGTTGCCCGATCATCCTGGAAACGCTGGCCGGCGAAACCATTTTCGACGACGAGTTCGAAGAAACGTAACTGTCAGTCCCTACGCCGGACCTTCGAAATGGCAAAGTGCGTAGACACCATCAGCATTCTTTCAGACCGCATATCGAAACCGGCTTGGCCCGGGTGTAGCTCGCTGTTTGTCCTTCGACGGCGGTCCGCGGCGACTCCAATAATCGTAGGCCTGCTGAGGATCAGGCCATACCCAATGCTAAAAGTCCCAGTCAACAAACGAAGGCCGAGTAAAGGCAGACGCATCGATACCGCGCATCAATGACACGTCATGCGTCCCGGCGTCCCCGAATCAAAACGCCACCAATCGTACCAAAGAAACCAGTCACAAGGAGCAGCGGAACCTCTACGGCGGAGTACTGGTCGCCATTAACAAAGTCAAACCGCAGCGGCTGGAAGGGGTCAATCCGGCGTTCTGCAAACACGTGGAAGGGGCCAACTTTCACGATGTCTGTTTGAAGGTTCGTGAACATTTCTTCGTATGGTTGCATTAGCAGGTCGCTCGATAGCTCGGAAAAATCCGTGTGCGGGGCAATCGCGGTGTGTGACACACCACATCCGCCCCCGAAGATCAAGTCGTTTGAACCTACGTTGATGTAAAGGTACAGGTTGTGTCCAATCACATTCAATGCACAAACCAGAACCGCAAAACCAGCAACGCCTGCGAAGGCCAGACCAACAAATCGGCGCAGCGAAGACCCTTGTCGTGGAGCAAAGTTTGAGATCGTCGGTTCGTATGGGCTGTCCACTGATGATCTCTCGCGTCACGCAACGTTAGGGCTGGAACCACGAACGACGTGTTTCACAAGATTTGATTATACCGGCATGATTTCGAGGATATCATCTTTTTGCCGAAGCGGACAAATTCGGCGAACTGCTGTCCTGATCCGAGCTAGAGGCTGGAATTCGCATCCGGAGCGTCAACTTCAAGTGACCGCATTCCGTCAACGGAGATGGTCGCGTATCAGCGCAAGCGTGCGGAGCACGGTGCGTTCGGTGCGGTTGACTTGTGCGCTGATTTCTTCAACGGAAAATCCTTGCATCCGCATCGTAAAGATCGTTCGCTGGCGAGGTTCCAACGACTCCATAATATTGATAACCAGATCAGAGAGCTCAACAACCTCGTCTGGAGTGGGCTGGCGATCCATGGCCTGCCAATGAAAACTGTCTTCCGCAGGCATGTTCGCCACGCGGTTGACATCTCGTTTCGCCGCGCGAGCCGCATTGGCGGTGCGAGCACACCTTCTGACGGTCATCAGCACCAATAGCGACCACACCTCATCCCAATCTTCGAAATGAAATTCACCCTGCTGTTGACGCCGGAAAAAGCTGCGCCAAACCGATTGCATGACATCTTCTTCGTCGTTCGTCGATCGGATGCGTAATTCCAATCGCGATTTAGCAAGCTGCAATAGCCGACCCGCAAAACGATCAAACACCGCACATGCCGCATCCTCATCCCCAGACTGTAAGTTCGGAAGGAGAGTGCAAATGGAATCGGACATTGGGTAGCTGGCGTTCCTTTTGTAGAGTGGCTGATTTGGTCCGGTGCGATCATCTAAAGTATAGACGATTGATGATCAACAACACATCGATCGGCGATACGAAACCGTCTTCGTTAACATCCAACAGGGATTGAAGCGGTGCAACCAGTTTTGCGTCAGGATTCACTGCGTTTTGTCTGGTGCGATTCAAGTGGTTCAGAACGAGCAGTGCGTCTAGTGGCGTGATCATACCATCTTCGTTGACATCTTCGATGCTTCGACGTGTCCGAAGCGAATCAGTATTCTGTACTGGGTTTCCCAAGGTAGTATCCGTTTCAACCGCATCATCGCCATGTGACAGAGTGCCAGGGATTGAGACGTCCGGATTTTCGACACCTAATAAGTCGTACTGGTCCGCGACGGTCTCGATTGACCGCGGTTGCGCCGTAACCGGCTGCCTCCAATACTCCATACGAAAGCGATAGCTGGCGTCATTCGGATCGCGGAAGATCGGCGAGTAAAGCTCTCCCGGGCGATTTCGCCCGGCGGTTGACCAGTAGGGAATTTTGAATGTCCAACTTCCTGTAGGAATTTTGTCATTTTGCCCGCCGAACCATTCTCCTTCATCACTTTCATAACCACCTAGCACCACGGAAATCGACCGCCCCGCATTAGTCATCCGTTCGCTGACGAATTGCCAGTCGCGATCTTCATTGGCATAGAAGAAACTAGAGATGGGCGAGCTATTGTCGACGGAGTACCACACGTTCCATTCACCGTCCATAGAAAGAAACGGGTCGCTGTCGGCAATGACATCGACAAACAAATTGAATCTGTACTCGAATGATGTGCCTTCATGAATCGAGATCAAACGCTCAATGCTTGTCGCCAACTCTGTCGTCATTTCCAGGCTGTACGTTTTTTCGTTGAACGCAGTTACTTTGCCAGGGTCGGAGATCGAACCGAAGCTGTGCACGCCAACAATGACGGGAATCAGTCCTTCGCTTAGCCGTACCGGAATCAAATCTGCACCGCCGGAATCGCCGCCGGCAGTCGCAACTTCGCTAAACGAGTCATAATGATATTCCAGATATTCGCCGATTCGCCCGTACGGCGAAGTGACTCGCCGCTCGATGTCGGTAAATCCAAATTTTCGAATTCCATTTTGCCCGTTATCGTCGTTGCCATAGCCGATCGCCAGCACCTGTCGACCGACGGCACTGATCACGGGAAGCTCGGTCGGCAGGAAAACGCCTTGCCGAGATGAGCGAAATTGATTTGAAGTCTCGTAAATCGAATCACTTAACACAAGCAATGCCAAGTCTCTTCCCCCGAAATGTTCGCGTCCAATGATCTGCGTCACTCCGTATTCGTATTCGCCCTGATCACCAAAACGGAAAACTCCTAACCCAGCCGGTTGTAGATAGAATTTGACTTGATTTGGAAGGACCTGTTGCGCGGCCAGTCCTTCTTCAACCACGTGTGCGGCCGTCAACACATAACGATTTCCTCCGTAGGCAAGCAACGTTCCTGTTCCGATCGAACGGGACGAACCGTCGCGTCCATCAACCAGAATCTTTCCCGAACTTTCCAACATCCTCTTCGGCGCGATGCGATCTTCCAACTGGACGATCAAGTCATTTTCACTTTGGACGTTGCCCACGATGGTGGAAATGGAAGTTTCGTCCGACAAATTGCCGTTGTCCGACGGGTCCATCGCGTGCCGTAACATGAACTGCTGGAGATCGATTCCGAGTGGCAAAACGACCGAATCATCATTGGCGAACAACCGGACCAGCAGCCCGTCCGCGGTCATTTGAAAACTGCTGACCGACGGGATGGTCGTTTGATCTCCCGCGGACGAAACAAAAGTAAGGTCTCCTTGCGATTCACCTTCGTCAAACGCCAGTTCGAGCAACGATCCATCGGGCCATGTGTGGAGTTGACGGCGAATTCGCCGATCCGTGCCTATCGCGTCGAAATATCGATCGTCGACGTCGAAGTAGATCAGATCGTCGCCTCCCTGTCCGTACAGTCCATCAATACCCTCGTCACCCCATAGTCGATCGGTTCCGGCCGCGGAAAACATCATATCGATCGCTGTTGCCATTTTGTTAGCGCCATTTTCATGGTTCCAAAAAAATGCATCGGCAAGCCCGTCACCGTCGTAGTCACCTGCAGTAATCAACCTTAGGTCGTTTCCGTTGACATCAGAGGGGTCAATCAGGTCGTCAGAAGTTTCAAAGCTATTCGGTTGGGTAATCGGTCGCTGTGGAAAAACGATTCGATTCGCACCTGTTAAAGGATTCCAGAACAACAGATCGTCATGGCCGTTGCCATGGAAATCTCCGACGGCGACCTGATCAAACATGCGACCATTGATTGCCGCACGTGGCACAGGATCGGAATTGACCAATAGTGCTTGATCTGCAATTCCCAAATTGACGGCCAATCGATTTGCTCCGCTATCCGGATGCCAGAACAGAAGATCGTCGATTCCGTTACCATCAAAGTCGCCGGCGGTGACATGATCGAACATCGGGAAACCTCCTTCACCGGCATTGACCGCACTGCGCGGAACCGGGTCGAACCAATTCTCCGTGGAATGCTGGCCGCCACTCCAGCGCATCAGCACGCGGTTCTCACCGGTCACATGATTGATCAAAAACAACTCGTCTTTCTGATCAGAGCCATCAACGAAATCTCCGGCGACAACGTTCGTATACGCGCGGTGGTTGATCGCTGCCGGATGGACGGGCTGAGCAATCACGTCGAAAGGCGAATGTTGATCAGGATCGAAGTTTGTGGCAATTCGGTTTTCGCCGGTTTCTGGGTTCCAAAACCAGATGTCATCGCGCCCGTCGCCATCGAAATCCAGGGCCACCATGTGTGTAAACATGTTGCCGTTGATGGCGGGTGGGGCAACGGGATCGACGGTGGCGGCTCCATCGCCAACATCCAGGAATTGTAGTTCGCTGCCGTATCGACCATAGGCGCGAGCCAGTCGATTACTGCCCGTCGCGGTATCCCAAAAGAAGATATCCAGACGCCCGTCACCATCGAAATCCCCCGTCACCATCTGGTCAAAAATGCTACCGACTGCGGAGTAGGCGATAGGGCGATCAAGGTTGGTGTAAGGCCAGACCAGAGCGACGTCGCCACGAATGTGATCGTTCCCCTCGCCACCGCGAAGGTCGTCATCTCCGGAGCGACCGGCAATCCGGTCGTCGCCATTGCCACCGAAGACTTCGTCATCCGCTCCTCCGCCGAGCAACCGATCGTTACCATCACCTCCCCACAGCGATGCGGCGATTGCAGTTTGATTTTCGATGACGTCGTCTCCACGACCTCCGTCAACGCGAATCAAATCCACGACTGCTTCAGTCCGATAGATGGCATTGGCTTCGTTCAAGCGGATGGAATCGGCCCCGGACACCCAGACGCTGACGGTGCCGGAATTCTGTGTGATTCGAATCCAGTCGTTTTCGGGTGTACCTTCGATCTCGAGGGTGGTACCCGATAAATGAATCTCCGCCGCCAGGAGCTCCCTGTACTCCAACCTCTCGAGCACCAATCGCTGCCGTCGCTGGGTGATTCTGTGTTGTTCCGCGGCGAGAAGGCGATGAAGGCATTCTGCCATTTTGCCGACAACTCTATTGAAAATCCGCACCATTGCGACTGCCTCCGGTGGATCAGTTTGACCCGTGAGTTTGACCCTGCGTTACCCGAAAATCCGGCCTGGGAAAAGTGAATGCAGAACTGCCCTCAGCAGATGACACAAAAAATCAACTTTTTTATTCCCTAAAAAGAATCGCTCCTTCGCGCCAGAACCAAGATTGAAAGTAGGGGGTCGCTACGTTTAAATGAGATACGACTGTGCCACTTGAAGGGACAACCGTTGAAAGACCACGAAATAAATAACGCGATTTTTGACAAGACACAGTCTGAGCGAGAGGCGGTTATCGAGGCTTTCGAGGAGGCATGGAACGGTGATTCGGTTCCCGACCTAGACGCGTTTATCGAGGATGTCGGTGACGTGACCTTGATCGAACTGGTGCACGTCGACCTGGAAAACCGGATTAAGGCCGGCGTCCCTCGGGCGATCGAACACTATTTACAAACGTATCCGGAACTGGCGATTGGCGAAGTCGCTATCGAACTGATTGCAGCCGAATACAAACTTCGAAAACGCAGTGATTTGACGGTCCATCCTGTGGATTATCAAAATCGCTTCCCCCGGTGGAGCGAAGAAATTGTCAGTCGTTTCAAGGTCATCGACGACCAGGAATTGAACCTGAATCGTGCCGAGCAAGAGACGGTTGCCGTCACGCAAGACGCTTTGCAAACTGATCAAAACCTCCTTTCGACCGTCGCGAAGGAATCACTACCGGCGATTCCCGGGTATGAAGTCTTGGCCTTAGTGGCGGCGGGAGGAATGGGTATCGTTTTCAAAGCCCGTGACGAGTCTCTGGGACGACTGGTTGCAATCAAGTTGCCGCGCCAAGAATTGAGTGACGACGCCGAGGGACAAGAGCGATTCCTGCGCGAAGCACGTGCCTCGGCAAAGTTGCGGCACGCCAACATCTGCCCGATCCACGAGATAGGTCAAATTGATGGTAAGCCTTACATCGTGATGGGATTCGTGGAAGGTCAAACGTTACACGACACCAAAAAACAGGGAATCACCGCCCGCGACGCGGTGAACATCGTTGCGAAAACGGCGCTGGCGGTTGATTACGCACACGGCCATGGAATCATTCACCGCGACATCAAACCGGCAAACATACTGATCGATCACGGTTCAGGCGATCCGATCTTGACCGACTTTGGACTC
>JAGQPO010000561.1:0-368 GCA_020426665.1 Planctomycetales bacterium | reverse complement strand
CAAAAGAACTATCGCCGGCGGACCCGCAAGTGACCAAGTCGGGCCAAGTGATGGGAACGCCGGCCTTCATGTCCCCCGAGCAAGCGACTGGACACCATCAATCGATCGGGACACGAACCGACGTCTATGCGTTAGGTGCCGTTCTTTATGATCTTCTGGTCGGACAACCTCCGTTTACCGGCAGTGTCGCGTCGATCCTGGGAAAACTGTCCCACGAGACCGCAGCGTCGCCGCGCAGATTGGTTCCGAGCTTGCATCGTGACTTAGAGACGATCTGCATGAAAGCGCTCGCGCGCGATCCGCAAGACAGGTATGAAACGGCCGCATCCCTTGCCGATGACTTATTGCGGTTTGCCGACGGCAGGGCA
>JAGQPO010000560.1 GCA_020426665.1 Planctomycetales bacterium | reverse complement strand
CGCCAGCATTGCACCGGCTCAGTCGCCTAAGGAAATATTGAACAATGTGAAAGTCACCGCGTCAGGAGGAAAACTGACTTTGACCGCTACCGACATGGAAGTTGGGATACGATTGGAAGTCGAAGAGGGAGTGGAAATCGAAACCGAGGGCACCGCGTTGCTGCCCGTTCAGCGGACGATGGCGATCTTGCGGGAGAGCAGCGACGACAGATTGACGTTGGAAACCGATGAATCGGGAATTCAGATCAGCGGTAGTCGCAGTAAGTTTCGATTGCCCGGAAGCAACCCGGATGAATTTCCGCCGGTTGTTTCTTTTGACGAAGACAAATACCACGTTATTTCGACTCGTTTTTTCCGTTCGATGGTCCGCCGTACGGTCTTTGCGACCGACACCGATAACAGCCGATTTGCGCTGGGCGGTGTGCTGCTGGAGATGACGGGAAATTCCGTGACAGCGGTCGGGACAGACGGTCGCCGACTGGCCTGTGTTCAAGGCGAGGGCGAATCGATCGGCGGTCATGAAACAAGCGGCAACAGTACGATCGTACCGACGCGAGCCATCCAGTTAATGGAACGAGCCGTCGACGATAACGATGACACAGTCGACGTCGCAGCGCGGGCAAGCGATTTATTGCTGCGTACCAAAAATGCAGTAATCTATTCACGACTGGTCGAGGGCCGATACCCGAATTGGCGACAGGTTTTGCCCAGACGGGATGACGCGATCCAGATCGATTTGACGGTAGGCCCGTTATTCGCAGCATTACGACAAGCGGCGATCGTTACCGACCAGGACAGTCGCGGAATCGATTTTACATTTGGTGACGGAACGTTAAAGTTAGAAGCAAGTACCAAGGATATCGGTCAGTCGCAAATCGAATTGCCAATCGCATACGATGGCGATCCGATCACGTTGACGATGGACCACCGCTACCTGGCAGATTTTTGCAAGGTTCTTGATCGGGAGCAGGGCTTTATCATGGAAATCGATTCCGGGGCGTCACCGGCACTGATGACCACCGAAGACGGTTACTCATACGTCATCATGCCGATGTCACGAGATCGATAGGCGACGTCATCAGCCCAATCCGAGGGACAATCCTCAAGGAATGGGTTTGGTCGTTGTGGTAGCGGCGTGCTAGGCTAATCGGGTCAAAACCATCGCCAGTACGATCCAGCATTCTAATAACGGGGAAACCGACCAGTGAACGACGTTTCAAATCCAGCCAATCAACTCGACCAACTTAAACGATTCACCAAAGTCGTGGCCGACACCGGGGACTTCGAATCAATGCGAGAGTTTGAGCCGCAGGACGCCACGACAAACCCGTCGTTGATTCTGGCGGCGTCAGAAAAACCCCAATACAGTCACCTGATCGAGCAAGCGATCGACGAGCATGCGGGGGGATCACTGTCGGGACAAGAACGTTTGGACAGCATCATCAATCGAGTGTTGATCCTGTTCGGCAAGGAGATCCTTCAAATTGTTCCGGGACGAGTGTCCACCGAAGTTGATGCGCGGCTGTCTTTTGACACACACGGGACGATTGATTTGGCGAAACGATTGATATCGCTCTACGCGGCCGAAGGGATCGATAAAGATCGCGTGTTGATCAAGATAGCGTCGACTTGGGAAGGGATTCGCGCAGCAGAGCAGCTGGAAAAAGAAGGTATCCATTGCAATTTGACACTTCTGTTTTCGATGCCACAGGCGATCGCATGTGCAGAGGCTAAAGTCCAATTGATCTCGCCGTTCGTCGGTCGAATCTATGACTGGTACAAAAAATCGACGGGACAAGAGTACTCCGGTGCAAACGATCCGGGTGTCGAGTCGGTCGGTCAAATCTACCAGTACTACAAGAAATTTGATTACAAGACCGAGGTGATGGGTGCAAGCTTTCGAAACGTTGGTCAGATCATCGAACTGGCCGGATGTGATCTGTTGACCATCAGCCCCAATCTGCTGGCGGAGTTACAAGAATCGTCCGATCCGATCACAAAGAAGCTGGACGAAGCAGCGGCAAAAGAAAGTGACATCGAAAAAGTATCGCTGGATGAGAAAACGTTCCGTTACCAGTTGAACGAGGACGCGATGGCGACGGAGAAAACAGCGGAGGGTATCCGCAAGTTTGCCGCCGATATCGTCAAACTGGAAACGATGATCGGTGAAAAAGCCGCCGTAGCCATCTCTTGATCAAACGCTTAGTCGACGTCGCGAGTGATAGAAAACCAGAAACGCAACGTTCAATCGATTGGAGCACTGGTCAACCAGTTGATCTCTCGGCGCGGTTACGCACAAATCGCGGCGACGGATCAATTTCTATCAGCCATCACAGCTGTTACCGGCGACGAGCTGGGCAAAGCCATCACCGTCGGTAAACTGAATCGAGGCGTCTTGAAGGTATTTGCCAAGGACTCGGTAACGATCCAGGAGTTGGCATTTCAAAAGCGGGCGATCATCAAACGCATCGCGAAAGAAATGCCGGATGCAAAGGTCATCGACATTCGCTTTGCGGTGTTAACGAAGCACTAGACCGATTGGCAGTTCAAATGCCCAGTGATCCCAAAACGGCATAGCCGATAAAAACCAAGTACAACGCTACCAGAAAGCAGGATTTGCGTAGCGTCAATTGCAATCGGTGGGCGAGAATGCCCAGAGTAATCGCGGTCAAGGTAAGCAGCAACACTTGCAATCCAAACAGTCCGGGCATGGGTTTGCCGTCAACGGTCAAGTCGATCGGATGACCACCATTGAAATAGATGCCGGCGATCAGCGGAACGGACAAGCAGATGCAAATGTCAAAGATGTTAGATCCAAACGCGTTGCTGACCGCTCCGTCGTCGTCACCGCGGCGGGCTGCGGCGATCGAAAGCAGAGTATCGGGAACGCTGCTGGCGGCGGCGGCAACGATTACCGCGACGAAGAAAATCGGCACAACCAACGCGTTTGCGATCGCCACGGTGACTTCCACCAACCAGTAACACGCGACGGCGGTGATAACGGTGGAGCCGACCAATACCAAATAGGCGATGGCAAGTCGCAGCGGGATTCGAATCCATCCAAAGAGAACACCGGCGGAATCGATGTCATCGACTTCCTCGCGCAAATTAACGTCGTCACCAAGTTCGCGGCGGACGTAATCGATCAGGTTGGGGGTCGCGACGATCCCGTTATCAGCCAGCGCGAAGCGGATCTGTTGATCCGAAGGCGTATCGATGATTCGCAAATGGCTGATAGCCTCGGCTCGGGCGACGCGATACTTGCGGGCGTCAAGCCACAACCAGGTCAGATAGATCGCGTACAAAACAATCAAGACGACGGCCAAATGCCAGCTGAGTTGCTTTTGAAACAGGAACGCGACCAGCACGACCTCACAGACGAGAAACCAGAAACCGTCTCGGGCGATGACGGCCCGATCAATCTCAATCACGGGTTTGTGATGGCGGGTAAAGGCGATCGCGATTCCGCAAAACGCGGGAATCAGAATCATGTTATAAACCGCTGATCCGGCACAGGTAGCGATTGTCGCCCCGAAACCCTCACCGGGGTCGATCATCGCATGATCAGGATCGGCGGATTTAATCGCTACAAAGACAAAGAAGAGCCCGGTAAACAGCTCAGGGAGCGAGCTCGCGATGGCATCCAGCGTCGCTCCGCGCACACTGCTGGGAATCCGCCAACGTTCACCGAGAAACTGGGCGGCGTCCGCAAACGGCTCACACGCCTGCCAGATAACGATCGAAACGGTCGTGATCTGGAATACCGCAAAAACCAATTTAGCAACGGTCGAAGGAGCGAGCTCCGCCCACGCGTAAGTAGCGACAAGGCCGGCTAAACTGGCGATGGTGATCCAAACGGCGGGACCAAATTTGGAATCGGGCGGTGGATCAGACGGGGCTGGCTGGGACAAACGACTGTTGGTGATCAGAGAAACAAAAGGGGGCCGATAAAGAAGTGTAGTCGGGCTACAAACGTTTGCGGATGGGGCGCAATTCCGGACAGGCATGGTAAACTCGACCAAATGATACCTACCGAGAAGGGCGACCGTCCCTATGAACTACTGAAGATAGCAGACGAATTGCTGGACTGGCGCTGGGAAGACACTCCCATTGCCGGCCGGTCTTGGCCACTGGCGGTGGCGGCTGATCCGGATGCCATGCTGATCGATGCTTGCCGGCGACAAGATGCCGGGGAAGAAGGCGTGATCGATCCGTTTTGGGCAGCAACTTGGCGGGCAGCGTCTGGTTTAGACCGATTCATGGACACACTGGATGTGCAGAATCGTACCGTTCTGGAGGTTGGTTGCGGAACCGGCCACGCCGGAATCTCGGCGGCGCTCCGGGGTGCCAACGTGATATTGACCGACGGCGTCGAAGATCCGCTTCATCTTGTGCGTTTGAGCAGTTACCCGATTGCCGACCGATGTCAGATCAAACGACTGCGTTTCGGAATCGATCGATTGCAGCAACGCTTCCCCATCATCTTGGGTAGTGACGTCACCTATCTACGAGAGCTTTGGCCACAGCTGGAACAATGTTTGCTCGATCATCTGGAACCCGGCGGCGTTGTCCTTCTTAGCGACCCCTTTCGGATCATCGCAAACGAGTTTCGACAGTGGGTCGAAAAACGACCGTGGGATTACAACGAACACCGAATCGAACTGGAAGACGATCCAGAACACCCCATCCGCGTGATGGAGTTGAGAGTCAAGAAAAAGGGGAAGGGGGTAGTTTTGGCGTAACCAACGAAAACTACCCCCTTCCCCTTTTTCAGCGGCTGACGGCAACCTTACCAGCGATACATTAACCAGGGGCCGGTTGTTGTTGTCATTGGTGGGATGCAAACGTATCCGTCACTTTGACCGAGGGCGACAAGGTCGCCGGAACCTTTTGCGGGGACGAGTTCGGCCGTCGCGTTGTCGAGCATCCGCACCAATGGCATCGTGTGCAGTGGGATCGCATTTGTAGGCGGTTGTTTGAGAGAAACGATCGAAGCATCATTCATCCAACATTGTTTGCCGGCTATGTGGCGCAGCATCGGCAATAGAAAACGATGACAGTTGATCGTCGTGCTAACAGGATTGCCCGGTAATCCCAACAGCAGTTTTCCGTCATCGGTCGCTGCGCCCAAGATTGGTTTACCGGGGCGAATCGGTAAACCGTGGAAAACCATGTTGCCGCCGACGCTTTGAATCGTTTCCGGGACGTAGTCATAGTCGCCTTTAGAAACGCCTCCGGTCATGACGACGACGTCACAGGTTTCAATCGCGGTTTTCATCGCCAGGGTCACCGAGTCGCGGTGGTCGGGAACGTGCTGGACAATCTGAACGTCGGCAATGGTTTGGCGGCGTAGCATTGCCAGCACGGCGGCTTGATTGCTGTTTCGCAGTTGCCATGGCTCCAGTGTTATGGTTTTGGGATCAACAACTTCGTCACCGGTCGTCAAAACGGCGACCTTTACCGGGCGGTAACACAGTGGCGCCATGCAACCAAAGTTTGCCAAAGCGGCGATCGAAGCCGGAGTGATCTCTGCGCCGATGCCCAGCACATCCGATCCGACTGCCGCATTCTCACCAGTGCGGCGGACGTGGCTTCCGGGTACCGTCGCATCGATCGCTTCGGTCAGAAATCGAATTGAATGATTCGACTCGATGGTGTCTTCACGCTTGACGATCGCTTCGCATCCGGCGGGGATAATAGCGCCGGTGAAGATGCGAACGACTTTGCCGGCAACCATCGCCGGCGGCGGCGCCCCGGGTTTGCTTTCAGCACTGACGTCGATGTCACAATCCGGTTTCAGATCAGCGATATGAATCGCATATCCGTCCATCGCCGATACATCGGCAGCCGGACTATCTCGGTCGGCAACGATAGGAGCGGCAAGGATACGACCGATGGGATCAGCAACAGACTCGGTATCAGAAATGATTCTGAGACGCTCGGCCAACGCGACGATGGCGGAGTCGGGATCGTTGAATTGAAAACTTTGACTCATGAATCCTTTGACAACTCTTTCAGATCCGAGGGTGTATTAATGTTTTGGCACGCGTGCGGCGTGAGCGCGACATGAACGATGGGTAAAGTATCCAACAATCGCCACAAGCTGTACTGTCCCAACGCAATGGACTGGCCGATCGCCGTCTCGAATTCGATCGGGTAAATCGCGATCAGTGGCTCGACAGACCGGGTGGACCCGGCAGCAACCGCACAAACAATCTTATCGCGGTTGTGGCGGAACATCTGGACAAGACGCTCGAGGTCGTTGGAAGTCAAAAATGGCGTGTCGACCGGATTGAACAGACAAGCATCGAAGTTTTCCTGGCGGGCAAACCGAAGCGATGCGTGAATACCGGAAATTGGGCCGTGTGCATCCGGCGGATCGGCGATTTGTTTGTGGTTTGTCGCTCGGTTTCCACCGCTGGAAACGCATACAACAGGACAGTGAAACTTCAGTCGTTCACAAGCGTGATCGAGGAACGATCGACCATCGAGCGTTGTCAAATCGGCCTTGTCACGGCCCATTCGACTCGATGCTCCGCCGCAAAGGACGACGCCTAGCAGTCGTAGATCGGGGGTCGACATCAACGTTTCAATTCTTTGGCTATTGTTCGTCTTGTTTGTTGACGACATCATCGACCCAAGACTTTGCCCGCATCATTGTCGGAAATCCGATCGTCGGAGCCGAGACGATTGCCACATGGCGCAATTCATCGGCCGTGCATCCGGCTTCCAGTGCTTTGCGACAGTGTGAATGCGCCGCGCCTTCCAAGCCGGCACCCAGCGAGATGGCAAGTTTGACGAGTGCGATTTCGCGAGGGGAAAGTGGACCGGCCTCTTTAACAGCTTTACCAAATGCCTCGTAGGCTTGCATCAGGTCCGGATAATCGATCAGCATTCGCTTGTAGGATTTTGGAATCATGATTGTTTGACGATTTCGTCTAAAAGGGATTCGATGGTGTAAGGGTTTGCGATCGCGTCGACACGGACTCCGAGTTGATCAAGCACGGACGCAGTGACCGGAGAGATCGCGGCGACACGAGTTTGACGGAGATGGTCACCGTACATTCGATACAGATTTTCGGCTGTAGCACTGCTCGTCACGGTCACCCAATCGATTTTTCGGCCGGCCAGAGCCGCGGTGACTTCCGGATCGGGCTGTTCGACGTCAACGTTTTGATAGGCAGCAACTTCTTTCACCTGGACGCCCATTTGACGCAGTGCTGCCGGCAACTCATCACTGCCTCGATTGGCTCGAATGATCGTAACGTTTCGCAGCGGCGACACGGAACGAAGTAATTCGATCAGCGAAGTCGCGCGATAGTCCTCCGGGACATGGTCCGCCCGAATGCCGTGTTCGCGCAGTTTCGATTCGGTTTTCTTGCCGATGACCGCGATCGATGGCCCGGCCAATCGCCGAGAGTCGTAGCCCAAGACTTCCAGTCGGTTGAAGAATGCATCGACACCGTTCGCACTACAAAAAATCAGCTCGTCGGTTGTCGCCAGTTCATTCAACGATTCGTCGAGCGACGAAAAATCGTTCACTGGAACAATTTCGATCGCCGGCGCAATCATCGGCACACCGCCCAAGTCTCGGATCGCATCGGCAAACGTATCGGCTTGATCAGCCGGCCGGGTGACCAGAATGGTTTTGCCATGCAGCGGCCGCTTCTGGACCCAATCCATTGATTCGGCCAATTCGGCCACCGCACCGACGATCGCGATCATCGGAGGTCGAAATTGACTCGCCGGCGTCAATCGATCAGCCACCTCATCCAACCGGCAAATCAGCGTGGACTGGTCGGGCAGACTGCAGCGGCGCACCAGGGCGGCCGGAGTCGCAGGATCCTTGCCGGCCGAAATCAACGCTTCCGTCCAAATTTTGGCAGTGGTCACACCCATATAGATGACCAGTGTCCCGGGGAATTTTGCCAAGGCGGACCAGTCGAGCGCCGATTCCGGTTTTCCGGGTTCTTCATGGCCGGTCACCAAAGCCACCGCCGAAGCGAGCTTTCGATGCGTGATCGGGATACCCGCATAAGATCCGGCGGCTAGGGCAGCGGTAATTCCCGGGATGATTTCAAAGTCAATTCCGGCGGCTCGGAGCGCGTCGACCTCCTCGGCAGTCCTAGCAAAAACGGCCGGGTCCCCGCCTTTCAACCTAGCGACAGTCCTGCCGATCGCCGCATGACGCAGCATTTCGTCGATGATTTCCTGTTGTTTCCAGATTCGACTGTGGCCGTGTTTTCCGACACAAATGTGTTCCGCATCGGGGGCCAATCGAAGGATTTCGGAATTACTGAGCCCGTCGTACAGGACGACGTCGCAGCGGCCGAGGCATTTCGCCCCCCTCAGTGTGAGTAATTCCGGGTCCCCGGGACCCGCCCCGATCAGGTAAACGAGAGGTTTCATGGCAGTAATTGAACGTACAGGGACCTGTTTTCGTAGTCCCTTTCTGCGTTCGCTTGGGGGTCAAAAGTTGACTCTGGACAGCACGGCAGGCCATCGCCATACTACGCGGCCACTCATTTGGGCAGCGAAGTCGTCCAAAGGCGGTTGACAGCCGCCAATCGCGTGCGAAAAGCCTATAAGACGGCACACCAGCGTCACGGCACGTTCGACAGAACAGCAACAACATGTGGCCGTTACACAGTCATTCGCTTCGCAACAAAAACAATTTTCCGGCAACCAAAACCTAAACAGAAATGCCAAACACACCGAGTGCCAAGAAACGGCTCCGTCAAAACGACAAACGACGTCTGCAAAACCGAACCTTGCGAAGCCGCATGCGAACCCAATTGCGCCGTGTGCGCGAAGCCGTCGCAGCCGGTGACGGCGAAAAGGCCCAAGCCGAACTTCGTGTTGCTTCCAAGCGTTTGGACCAGGCCGCTTCAAAGAATTTGATTCACAAGAATGCAGCCGCCCGCTCCAAGAGTCGCTTGAACAAATTGGTCAAGTCGGTCGCTTAGTCTTCGTGTTCTGCGGAACTCTCGATACAAAGTGTACCGGCTGGTCCGGTAGCGATTCGAGGAACAGTTTTCCATAAGGTTTGGTCGAAACACGCGGATCAAGGACCACCACCATTCCGCGGTCGGCACGGGTGCGAATCAATCGACCCACGCCTTGTCGAAATTTGATTGCCGCTTCGGGCAACTGATAGTCAGAAAATGGATTTCCGCCCGATTTTCGAATCGCGTCCAATCGGGCTTCTAGAAGCGGATGATCCGGAACGGAAAACGGCAATTTGGTGATGATGACATTGGTCAACGCATCACCCGGGACGTCGACGCCCTGCCAAAAGCTGTCCGTGCCGAACAGAACGCCGGGGTTTTTCTTAAACGCTTCCACCATCTGCGATCGGGTTTGGTCGCCGCCTTGGGTGTAAAGCGATAGATTTTTCGACGCCAGCCAAGGCGCCAAGCGGCTGGCACAATGTTTCAACAACCCATAACTGGTGAACAGCACAAACGCGTGACCACCGGTATGATCAACGAACCGTTTGATTTGGTCGGGTAAAGCCGCTTCAAATTCGTCACGTTGTTGGGACGGGTCCGGCAGGTCGCGGACCACGATGATTTGAGATTGTTTTTTGTAGTCGAACGGGCTTCCCACGCGGACGGACATCCCACCGGTCAATCCGACGCGGGAACGAAAGAAGGTGAATTTGTCATCGTTACCCGATGCGATCGTCGCACTGGTCATCACGACGCTGCGAATCATCTTGTTTTGAAACAAACACTCTCTTAGTGCGGCGCCGACATCGATCGGGGATGACGAGAGTTGAACGCGGTCCATACCGCTTCGTGACGGAGTGGCTTCGACCCAGTAAACGGCGTCGTCCTCGTCTTGTTTCAACCAGCGGTCCAGTGACGTCGCCAACAATGTCAGCCGATCATGGGCCGATTCAAAATCCAATCGATCTGCTTCCTGGTTTTGACCGTTCGCCTGCGTTAGCAGTTTGATCGCCAAATCCTTCATCGGCTTGCTGAGCGGATTGCTGACCACGTCGGGGGCGCGGACGCGACCGTTTGGCGGTGCATGATCGCGTTTCCAATCCAACACATCAGCTAAAAACGTGCTGTGGGCGAACCTCAAGCGGTCGACTTCGGCTTGCAAACCGCGAAGATCTTTGTCGACCAACAGCCCCTTTTGTTGCCGATCATTGTACAGACGGTCGAACAGAAACGTGAACTGTCCGCTTGTCAGCCGTAATCCAAGGTGATCACCCGCAACCGTTTCGGCCGTGTGGCATTCATCCAAGATTACCGCATCATAGTTCGGCAGCAGCGAAATACCCTCTTTGCGAAGCGCGAGATCGCTGAAGAACAAAGCGTGATTGACGATCAACAGTTGCGCATTCATCGCCCGCCGGCGGGCCCGAAAATAGAAGCAATCTTTGAAATGTTTGCAC
>JAGQPO010000559.1 GCA_020426665.1 Planctomycetales bacterium | reverse complement strand
ACCGAACGAGTCGAATGTCGTCGCTTCAACGCCGGCTACGTCAGCAAGTTCTGATCAGGATCCGTTCGCCGACTTGCCGGAGTTTCAGCAACTGGACGCCCCGGTTTTAAAACAATCCAGCGCCGACGAAGAGTTCCATCGAATGATGATGCTCGATTCGAAAGCTCCCGGATATGCCCCCCAGCAACCCGTGCAACCAGCACCGATCGCTACCGGTGGTGTGCCGGCCCCGCCGTCAACGTCGCCTGTACCGGATCATTCCAATATCGCCGAAGTGTTAAGCGGACTCGATGCTACCATCCAGTCCGCGGTTGTTGCGCAGCAGACCAAGGACGAAAAAGCGGTTAGGGCCAAGTTCACCGTCGCACAGATCCGATCGGCGTTTTCGAAACCACTTGGCGATGTCGAAAGATTGCGCGGCCTACGTCGCAAGCAACTCCATTCCGCCATCACCGTTGCCGCCGTCCCGTTGGGATTCGTGGCATTGGTGATCGGGGGAACGATCGGCATGTTTCTTCTGTACCGCTCCTGGTTGTTCGGTGAATCGGAAACCATGCTGCATCCGGTGATCGGCTTGGGATTCATTGTCTTGACCATTTTCCTGATGTGTTGCTGGGTACCAACGATAAATCTGTTGTTTGCCGGACTGCATCTCTTGCGTGGTGGAGGTGAATCGCATGTAAGCGCCACACAATTAACGCGCGAATCCCAACCGGTGATGTACGAATTTGTCGACCAGATTTGTGAAAAGCTGGGCGCACCAAAACCATGCCGAATTGATTTGGATTGCGAATTCAATGCGACGGCCTCGCTTCGTCGTGGTTGGCTCAGCAGCGGCAGCAACGACTTGGTGCTTACGATCGGAATTCCGTTTATCGCGATTCAAAACACTGAACAACTGGCGTCGGTGATCGCTCACGAATTTGGTCACTTTCGTCAGGGCAGTGCGATGAAGACCTACTATGTCATCGGTACCCTGACACGCTGGTTCATGATGACCGCGTACGCCGGACTGGGATACTTTTATTGGTTCGGATACCTCACCCACATGCTTTCCGGAAACCTTTCGCGAGAAATGGAATGGGACGCCGATCGACACGCCGTCCAACTGGCCGGAACGAAAGCGTTCGAGGAATCAAGTGCATTGTTGGAGCGTTACGGAGTGGCGTATGCAGTGACGATTGACAACTTAGTCATGTTGTTCCAAACCGGAATCTTGGTCGATAATATTCCGCGATTCATGATGCATATCGGTCGTACCATGCCTGCTTCGGTCATTCGCCGGATCGCCGAAGAAACCGAAAAGCAGCGTCTGGATCGACTCGATTCTCACCCGCCGACACGAGATCGCGTTAAAGCGGCCAGAGAATTGAATCAGCCCGGAATCTTGCAAATCAATCGCCCCGCAACCGACTTGATCGATCACTGGACACCGTTGTGCAAGAAGCTGACTTTGGACTTCTACGCCGAGAATTTGGGGTTTGACCGCAAACAGATCAACGAGTCACACGTCACGCCACTGGAACATTTGTTGCGTGATGAACACAGGCTGCTTTTGGATCGCGCCGAAAAGGAATAGCCGCATCGAAGTTATGAAGTTGCGATTTTTGCGTGCCCTGCCCTCTATCAGAGACGCAGCATGAGTGTTGGTGTCCAGGCTTTAGACGCCCTTTGTCGCTGCGACGCAGCGACAGGAATCGCCTTTAAACACGAACAGTGATGCCCAATTGATTCGCCTGCATTAATGTTTCAGGTGTGGCCGTTACCAAGGCAGCATTCGCAAAAGCGCAATTACAAAACTGACTCATTGGGATTGGGGAACGGAGCGTTCGCACGATCATCGCCCCTGATCTCCCCTTCTTTTTCTACGCACCAAACCGTCATGGTCGTCAGCGCAATCAATCCTGAAACGATTCCGTACAGCGGTTGTTGCCAGGGTCCCAACGCTTGAACCAACAGTGTCAGCAAAGGCCCGACAAGGGCCGCCATCGCGATCATACCGCACCACGCGGCCCACGTCGGTCGTCGCGTGGCGACGCGAACCATCGCGTAAACGCACCCCGGCACGACAAGCAAATAGGCGCCGCCGGGTAATAGGAAAGCGAGCAAAACACCCAACGCTGTCGATCCAATCCAATTCAAATCGGTCAGTCGATGTGGCGACTCATGTCGCCTGAGCCTGAGACCGCCGAATTTCTCCAATAAAACCGTCGTCACCAAGAACGCTACCGCCAACGTTATCAAACCGGCAGGCTGATCCACCGGCGTGTACCTTGATGTCCGCCACGGTGTCGTTAACAAGATACCTTTGCTAATCCAACCGACTCCAAAACCAGTGGCAATCGAAATCCCAATGCAAATGACGTAAGTAATAAACAGGCGGATGTGACCACTTTTGCGCGGCCAAAACCAGACGATACAGAGCGCGACGAAACTGACAAGTGCCATAATCTTTTGCAGCAACTCGCTGAAGTGAATCACGGTGATTCCATAAAGATCAAAAAACACTGCGTTGCGTTCCGCATCGTTCGCGGATTGAACGGTCAAATCGCCAATCGCCTGTGCGTCCAGTGAATCGATGGCGCGATGCATCGATTCCAGTTGATCTCCCATGTGTTGCAACGTTCGATCACTGACGATTTCTGGACGATCGTCGACGGTGTGATAACGATGCGCACCGCTGATGGTGGCGTAATTGAATCCGGGCAGCGCCCATTGGCCGTTCCAAACGTTGAAATCCGTCGCGTTGGGAAGTGTTCGATAGACGGTAACGGCCAAGGAGGATGTGATTTTCGGTGGTGCAAGATGATTGATTAAAACATCGACCCACGCTTGATTGTTCGAATGAGTTTCAAACATCGGGACGCCGCCGGATGTTCCCCTCGCGTCGAAATTCAAAACAAACACGGGAGCGCGGAACGGCATCGTTTCCTGCGCAGCCAGTGCGTACGCGCCCAAAAGTCCGTATTCTTCGCCGTCGGTAAACAGGTAGTGTGTCGTTCGGTTCGGAGGATCACGTGACAAGATGCGCAGATGCTCGATCAGCGCAACCACCGCCGAACCCGCATCGCCGGCTCCAGGTCCCCAGCGACACGAATCGTGATGAGTTGCGACCAAAATCGGTGCTAAATCAGGGGATTTGCCATCGACAGTCACCAACAGATTCTTCAGCACTGCATCGGGCGGCAAGAATTGGACTTGGCCTTTTGGGTGCCGCATCTGGCCTTCCGGATCCCAGGGAATCTCAATCCGATGGGATTGAAATCCCAGGTCACCAATATGGTCTTCCAAACGTTGCAGGAATTGCTCGCCTGACTCCGTTCCCGTGGTGTGCACTTGAGGCGGATTGCCAAGTAACGCGATCAACGTTTTCCGCATTCGGGCCGCTGAAGGGCGGTCGGCGGGGGCGCTCATGCCCAACGGTTCCGGTCCGCGGTATCGCCACATCCCGATCGCAGCCGACAAGAATAAAATCAGTATGGAGAATGCGACCGGCCAACCAGATTTCAAAACAGATTCCCTGAAGAAAATGAAAGAGCACTGAATGTCTCAATCACAGCATATTTTTTACAATGTCGGCGCACCGATTTACGCCGCGAACGATTCCGGACGAGTCGTTATCCGCAACGCAATTTGGGCGATGACCTGTTTTGCGGAATCAATTTCGCAAAGTTGCAACTGGCCCATCCGACGCATATCACTGCGGACCTTGCGTGATTTTCGACGCGGCAACAATTCCAGAGCCTGTTCGGCTTTTTCGTTGGGTAATCCACACAACACAAGAAATGCTTGCTTGGTCGTCGCCAACCCCAACGCGCGACACAGCTCGCGTGGCGGAAGCTGGATGAGAAATCGATCGATCCGCTCGGCCAACTCTGCTGCGTCGAACTCCGCATCCTTCATGTGATCGACACGTTCGGGCGGCGCGTCGAACCGATCTGTACCGCGGATCGGTAACACGTGATTCGGCGTCGGCGACGAGCACGCTGCGTCGGACGACATGGAACGTTCCATCGCGACCGTCGGCAGCACCCCCGCCGCCTGCGTTTGGCGGAACTGTTCAAACATCGATCGCATCATTTCGGGTGATACCTGAATCGCCCCACGACCGGTCACTACGTCGGCCTGCGTCTGACAGGATGACATCGGAACCGATTGCGGCCAGTCCGTTAGATTGCCGCCCAGCGAGTTGACCGGCGAATGGATCGGCGTCTTGTCGTTGGATTCTTGTATCGGAGCGTTGGTCGCTGAGTCGACAGTCGCATTCCCAACCAACATCTCTGGCGCAGTTTCCCCAGCGGACTCGTCTGTCCGGTAAACCGAGTTGGATCGCTTCTTTGAAACTCTCGCCCGCCCGATTTGAATCTCGTCTTGGATTTCCGATTCAACTTTTTCGACGCTGCTGGTTTCGGCTTGCAATTCATCACGCATCAGTTTCAAGACGCGGTATTGCTCTAGCGCATCCACATCTTCAAGCATCGCCAACTCGTCAGCGACTCGCTGTTTGTCGTCACTGCCAAGCTGCCCAAGAAGAACCCGGTGTGTACGTTCCGGCAGTGTGTACAACAGAATCGCGATCTGGCGAATCGATTCGCTGTTTCCCTCCAATTCGCCATTGAGTTTTTCAATTTGAATCATCGTTGTCATTCGTATTCAAGTGTTTTAGCCTGCGTCTAAGTCATCTCCGATCAGGCCGCGTCTGCGATCCAACTGTGAACGATCTGAGCCGCCAATTCAGGATTGGTTTCGACCAGATCGGCCAAGTCGTCACGCAATGTCATGTCATCGGCCAGGGACGACTTGGAATTTGAACCGACGGACGTATGCTTTGCCCCAGATTCGAATGAAGTTTTCATTGTTTTCGCATCAATCGTCGTGCTTCGCATCCGCATCCACATCGCGGCGAAACCGAACAAGGCGGCCACCAGGAACAGACATCCAATTGATAACCAAAACGCCAGGTTGTGCCGGAACCATTCAAGGATCGTCACCAAGCCGGTCGTGTGTCCGTCAGCTCCAGCGTAGGCAGGCGGCTTGATCGAATCTGGATAACTCCAAACTTGAATTGTCTGGTCTACCTTTGCGCCGGCAACTGCCACAAGCGGACGAATCGCGTCGCGAATATTATCCATGACCTTGTCTCGGACGACGTCCATTTCCTGGTCCGTCGGTGCCATGGTCGCTTCGTCGCCCGGATGGCGAGTGCGGTAGTCGCTGATCCATTGCGTATGAAATTGACTTTCCGGAACGCCGACCGAAACATGCATAAAGAAGCCTTCGATGCTTTTGCTACGTTTGCTCGGCTTGGCAATCACCGCATGCGGATTGGATGGTTCGTCGCTGGTATCGTTTGACGATGCGTCGACACATTTGACCGCGATGTGCAGCCCTCGATAACCACTCAACAGTTCCGTCAATCGCTGCTCCAGTTCGTACTCGGCTTGGCGCTGCTGACGCGTTTCAGGTGCATCGGATCCGTCATAGGTCTTTCGTGCCGAAGAATCCGTTACCGTCACTTGATCGGTGTCCATGCCGGCGTACGCACCGCATACAAAACTTTGGATCATGCTGATGCGACTTGGAGCGATCGGTTTTCCGTTTTTTGGAACCAGAACCACACTCGCTGATTGAATCGTTCGTCCGTCAAATCCTCCGGCGTCTTTCTCGTCGTAGTCCACACTCGCCCATGCAATGTCCGCAAAGGTTGCAATGATGGTGTTTCCCAGTTTCTTTGCTTTGGCGTCCTTGTGACGCAACCGTCGCGCTGATTCCGATTCAAAATAGTGACCGCCGCCAGTCGATTCCTCCGTTCCGCTTTTGAGCGCATATGGAAGCGCCGACGACTGCTCCATCGCCGCCAAATACTGGTGGCGCGTTTCCCGCGGGACCAGGATGCTGCCTTCTTCCCTTTGCCAACCGCTTAATCCGGAGACTCCAAACGCGATTTCAAGCTGATCGATTTCCAAGTCGCGCAGCACGCGATTTCCGAACAACGGTTCCATGGTTCGGACTGACGATCCTTGCGTGCAATACACAATACCGCCAACGATCAAAACACTCGCGATGATCCAGACGATCCCTCTCGAAAGAGCCGGGACACCTGAGATCGACGGCACCGTGTCGAAACGAGATTTGAATTGTTCGGTCCGCTGACGCAACACGCTTACGCTGCCATTCGACTACTGGAAGGTTTGGCTGGAAACATCACCGTCACGGCGACACCGCCCTGGGGGCAATTCTGCCATTTTAAATCTGCGTTGATTGCCGCAGCGGCAATCGGCAAATGGCGTTCTCGGTTCGTCACATCTGTCCCGCTGTCAGCGATTTCCAATTCGATCGCCGACTCCGATTGCCAAGCCGTAATCGTCAAATCGCCACCGTCCGGCATCGCTTCAAGTGCCTGTTTGCTGAGCGCCGTGATTAATTCGGCAGCCCGATTCGCGTCACATGGTATCGGTAACGAGACATCGATATCCAAGTCCAAACACACCGCCGCATCGTGCTGGATCAATAACGGGGCAGTCACCGATTCGACCAGAACCAAAAGATTGCGACACTGATTCGGCTTCATCCATCCAGTGGCCATCGTGGCCTCCCCAATGCTCTATTGTTTTAAGAATCCTTCCAACTCACACGCGATTCAACGCAAACACCAACCCGTTTTAAGAGACGCACCGCCAGTCGTTGAAAAACGAATCCTCAAAAAACGACGAAAACATTAAAGTCTGCGCGTGATACGTTTGGCATAGTCTTTTCTCATCTCAACTCGCAAGACGAATCAATGTGGATGTACCGGGAATTCGGCGGCTATCCGGGAGTCGCTGCGTTTGGGACCTCGATTTTTGTCGCCTCATGCGTATGATGGATCGTGCGTCGTTCGATCGGTTCGCCCCCAAAATCATTCACCCTACCCGACATGCGTCCACGCCACCTTTTTGTCGTCGTTTTGGTTCTCGCCACCTCATCCGCGATACTCCCCACGCAGGCACAGGGACAAGGATTGTTGCGGCGAATTAGGGACCGTGTGGCTCCGCTGATTCAACCACCGGCCGACCAGCCCGCCGCCAATCGGTTGCCAGCCCGACCGCTGCCCGATCGTACGACGGACCGGCCGGATTCTCGAAATGGAAGCTCCGAAGCAAAAACCGCTACCGCCTCCGGTAAAGCCGCGAATCCCGCCAACCCCTCGGCTAAATACCGCCTGCCCGGACCAACGCCTGCCGTCGACCCCGAAGGAGTCAAACAGGTAGGCGCGCTAATGCCAGAGAAACAATCCACCGCAACAAACTCTGGGGCATTCGGCCGATCCATTCTGAAACCTCTCGAATCTGACGATTCAAACACAGATCCATCCGCGTCTGATCCAGGCCAGGCATCCATCGGCATCAAGGGAATTGAAGCGAACCCGGGTTACCCGGCTGTCCAAATCACCGCCATCACCGAAAACTCCTTGGCAACCCGTGATGGTCTACGCGTCGGCGATTACATCTTCGCGATCGACGGCATCCCAACTCCCACCGTGCGCGCTCTCGCCGATCAAGTTTCCAGGCAACAGCCCGGCCAACGAGTTCGACTTCGCATCGGACGCTCCGGACAAGTCGCAGATGTCGACGTCACTTTGACATCAAAAGACGGCAACTCATTCACCACACCACATCAACCAAACAAACCGACCCCGAATCTGTCAGGCCAACCCGCTCCACTGCCCCATGCGCCGCAAAGTCCGAATCCGGTAACCTTGCAACCGGCAATTGCTAGCACACAAAAACAACCCGAGATACAGCTGCAAATTGGTGCAGACGTGAAAAATGTTGCCGGTCGACGTGGAGTTCTTGTCGCGGCAATCCAACCGGGCTCACTTGCCGATCAAGCCGGACTGCAAGTCAACGATCGGATCGTTGCGATTGATAAACGCTTGGTCTCGGACTCGGCAAGCTTCACACAACTACTTTCACGCGGATTGAACCAGTCCTCTGCCGACGTTCAACTGTTCCGCGAAAATCAACTTGTCAATTTGACACTCGATTTGAATGCGAAACAATCGATCACCGCAAACGGATCGACTGACGAGAACGCGAAAAGCGACCAGCAGACGACCGGCAACCAAAAGGCGAGTGAGTCCGGTTCGCTTGCCGGTGGGTTAGGCTCGGTACTTGGAAGCGTGTTCGGCACCAAGCCGAACGCGGCAGCGGGCACGCCTTCGCCAAATGGAAATCAACAGGCGGAAAACGCAGAATTGCCGGCGCCGAAGGTCGACGCGCTGGCACTTGAATCAACAGACTCCGATGACAAAGATTCCGACGACTCAAAAGCGTTGCGGGCGGAGATCCAGCGTTTGAAACAGCAGTTGAAAAGCCTCGAATCGCGTCTCGACAACTGACGCGACAACTGCCTTATTCCAACTGCGAATCAGGGTTTCGATGGTAGCGGAAGTCGTGCGTGAGCC
>JAGQPO010000558.1 GCA_020426665.1 Planctomycetales bacterium | reverse complement strand
AAGTCGTCAAGACTTTCGACGATTCCTGGTTCCGACCGAAACTCTTGATGAGATCCGCTAGCCGAACACGACGTTGCAACGGCAATCATTTTGAAATGATCTTGACCGTTCCCGACTGGGGTGTCTGCGGGAAACCGGGAACCCACGCGTTGTATCGCAAGCGAATGTCACTTAGTTTGCGAAGCGATGATCGCTGTCGAACGCTCTCGGCAAACGCATCAGACACCGTAAACAGCGTAACGAGCTCGGGATTGCGATTGCGATCATCTTCGATGCTGTAGACAAGCAACCAGCCATCGCTGTCATGATCCGCGAGCGGCAATCGGACCAAATCGGTGATCAACGAAACTCGCAATTGGCGCCCTCTAACTGGCTGCAACTTTATCGTTTCGATGCTGCGCACTCGTGACAGGCGATCGATTGCCAGATCACGAAGTGATGGTGCCACACGTTTGCCAAGGCATCGTTTCAACCAGTTTCGGCGGCTATGCCCGCGAAATGCGATGCTGCCGGCCAGCCACGTCGCATTGGCCAACAAGGTTCCGAATTTCGGCGTCGGCCCCAGGACATCGGTCGGCAAATCGAGCGATTGTTCTAGTTGATCACTGACCCAACGATCTCGTTTCTTTCCGAACGGAGTTTCGATGACGCTGAACAGATAACCGTAGGTGTGCTGAAGTCCGGCGTGCGGATGCTCCAGGTGAAGCGGTTGGCGGGCGATCCGAAAGATAGATTCAAGAATGGGCGGTTCAACGATTACCTTTCCTGCAAACTCATCCACATTACGGCACTCGCCCCAGAAAATCAGTGGTCCACTCCGCCCCACGTCGGATTCAATCTGCCGAACGATTTGCGGGCAAGATCGCCGCAACAGTGACACTCGTTGGGTGGTCGGTTTGTCGGCCTCGTCGTTCAACTGCCGCGCGATGGTATCAAATGGATGCATCAAAGAATCGAGTGGATAACGTCAACCGCCGACAAGTTTGCAACAGCCCCAAAACCGAAGCCCCAGAACCGAAGGCCCAGAACCGACCAAATCCACTATAGCAGGCAAACGGCAATCGGGCTGGTGGGGCGCGACGCCGTCGATCCACCCCTGTAATCGTTGGCTCCCGCGGTAATCCTTAGGCGTCGATGAAATCCGGGACGCCGTGAAGTAGACTTGTCGCAGCGCAACGTCTTACGACGCACTGATTCCCCCTCTGGTCCAACGACTGATTCACCATGGCTGAGCATTCCACGCGATTTACCGTTTTGTATTTAGCCACGTTATTGACCGCCTGCTGTGCGACCAATTGGGTGTGGGCTGACGATGATTCCGGCTCGAAGGATTGGGACGTCCAGCGGACTCCGGGCCCGAATCGATCGCAAGAAATCGACTGTGAATCCGGCACTTGGATGAATTTGGACGTCAGCCCCGATGGCAAGTCCATCGTGTTTGACTTGTTGGGCGATCTGTACGTGATGCCGATCACGGGGGCCGACGGGACGGATGCGACCAATGGGAATTACCCCAAGAACCTGACATCATCGGTGGCTTGGGAAATGCATCCGCGATTCAGCCCCGACGGGCTGAAGATTGCGATGACCAGTGATCGAACCGGATCCAACAAGAAAGCGGGTGACAACCTATGGATCATCAATGCCGACGGATCGTCTCCGACACAGGTAACCACCGAGACGTATCGCTTGATCTGCAGTCCGGCATGGTCTCCCGACGGCCAATACCTTGTCGGCCGCAAGCATTTTACAAGTCGGCGGTCGTTGGGTGCCGGTGAATTTTGGATGTATCATCGCGACGCGGTTGCCAGCGGCGCAACCGGCGGCGTACAGCTGACCAAACGGCCTGACGACCAGAAAGATGTTAACGAACCAATCTTTTCGCCCGACGGCCGGTATCTTTACTACAGCCAAGACGTGACTGCGGGTCAAACGTTTGAGTACGACAAGAATTCGCATCAGGGGATCTATGCGATCAAGCGATTGGATCTGGTCGACGGAACGACCGAGACGCTGATTCGTGGTCCCGGCGGAGCCTGTCGCCCGGTGCCGTCGCCCGATGGAAAATCACTCGCCTTCGTCCGCCGCGTCGGTGCCAAAACGGGACTGCACCTTTTTGATTTGCAATCGGGCGAGATTCGATTGATCAATCAGGACCTCGAACGGGATATGCAAGAGGCTTGGGCGATCCACGGCGTGTACAGCGCGTATGATTTTACGCCTGATGGCAAAGCGATCGTGATCTGGGCGAAAGGAAAAATCCGTCGAATCGACGTTGCCACCGGAGAATCTAAGGTCATTCCGTTTCGCATCAAAGACAAACGAACGATCAAGCCGGTGGTGCGATTCAAGGTGCCCGTCGCGGGAGACGAATTCGACGTCAAAATGTTGCGAGACGTCAGAGTCTCTCCGTCGGGAAACCAGGTTGCGTATCAAGCTCTGGGATACATCTACATCAAGACGTTACCCGACGGTGTCCCGGTTCGCTTGACCAACCAGAACCACCATTTTGAATTTGCGCCAAACTATTCTCGCGACGGGCGGTACATCGTCTATACGACTTGGAATGATCGCGATCTGGGGTCGATTCGAATCGCATCGACCGATCCTGCGGCAAGCGAGAGCTGGATTGTGACGGACACGCCTGGACATTACACCAACCCAGCCTTCTCGCCGGACGGAAAACAAGTCGTGTTCCAGCGGCGCGGCGGCGGCCATTTGCGATCTCCGCTTTGGTCGCGAGAACAGGGTGTATACATTTCCGCGACGCGCGACGGCGTAGCAAAACGAATCACCGAAAATGGTGAAAATCCACACTTCGCCACAGCCAACGATCGACTGTTCTTGACGCGTCGCAATGCCGAAAAAGAATCTGACAATGTCACGTTGTTCTCGGTCGATTTGTCCGGCAATGAGCAACGCGAACATTACACCAGTGATTGGGCGACCGAAATGCAGGTGTCGCCTGACGGTAAAACACTGGCATTGATCGAACGATTCCATGTCTACGTGACGGCCTTTGTCAATGCGCCTTCGGCGATCAAGGTTGGCCCCGGCGGAAAAGGACTTCCGATCGCCAAGGTCAGCGATCAAGCCGGAGACTTTGTGCATTTTTCAGGCAACGGAAGCTCCCTGCACTGGTCATTGGGACCGGAACTGACGACATGTGACGTCACATCCGCAATGGATTCGGTAAAACGACCAGCCGACGAATCGAAGGAGTCTGCCGGTGCGGAAGAAAACGATGAAGATGACGCGGCAAATGTCGTCAAGGACGGCGGAGATTTAAAGAGAGTCTCGCACCAAATCGGTTTTCGCCATCGGCATGCAAAACCCACAGGCATCCGCGCACTGGTCGGCGGCCGCATCGTGACGATGGGCGCTGCGGGCGTGATCGAAGACGGCGTCGTCTTGATCGATGGGAACCGAATTGCCGCCGTCGGACCACGAAGCGAAATTCAGATTCCTGATGACGCAGTCACAATGGATGTCACCGGCCAAGTCATTTTGCCCGGTTTCATCGACACGCACGCCCACGGCGCTCAAGCGACCGATGGTATCACACCCCAACGCAACTGGATCGATTACGCGAGATTGGCATTCGGCGTGACGACCATTCACGATCCCAGTAACGATACGCACAGTATTTTTGCGGCCAGCGAAATGACCAAGGCCGGCGTGATCGAAGCACCGCGAACGTTTTCGACCGGAAAAATTCTATATGGCGCGACGGGATCCTTCAAAGCCGAGATCGATTCGCTTGCCGACGCAGAATTTCACCTCGGACGCATGAAAGCAGTCGGCGCGTTTACCGTCAAAAGCTACAACCAACCGCGTCGTGATCAACGGCAGCAGGTCTTGGAGGCCGCCAGGAAGTTGCAAATGATGGTCGTTCCTGAAGGCGGTTCCACCTTCATGCACAACATGACGATGATCGTTGATGGTCACACGGGAATCGAACACACATTGCCCGTCCAAACTGCATACGACGACGTGATGGATCTGTGGCGAGACACTTTGGTCGGTTACACGCCGACGTTGAACGTTGCCTACGGAGGTTTGTCGGGTGAACGGTACTGGTACGAGATCGATGACTTGTGGTTGCATACGCGTCTAAAGACATTCATTCCGCCCCATGTCCTGAATCCACGTTCACGTCGTCGCGAAAAATCGCCGCTGGAAGATTACAATCACATCAAAGTCGCTGAAATCGCCAAACAGGTTGTCGACCAAGGTGGACTGGTTCAAGCCGGAGGGCACGGCCAGTTGCCGGGGATCTGCACACACTGGGAAATGTGGAGCTTTGTGCAAGGCGGGATGACCCCAATGCAAGCCCTGGCCTGTGGAACCATCAACGGAGCACGTTACCTTGGACTAGACGATGACCTGGGCTCAATCGAACAAAACAAACTCGCGGACATCGTCGTGATTCGTCGTGGTGCCGACCCGATGAAAAACATACGCGACAGCGAAAAGATTCAATGGGTCATTGCCAACGGAGATGTCTTCCAAGCGGACCGCATGAACCGGTTAGGCGCCAACGAACCGCGTGGTCAATTCTTTTGGGAACTCAACGACGGCGCCGGCGTGATGGCATCCGCGCTGGAATCAAGCGGATGCAGTTGCCACCGCGGCCAACAAATGTTGGATTGAAAAGCCGGTCGCTTGTGGCCCGTCGATGATAAAACTTAGATTTGGTTCGTAGCGGAAGTCGTCAAGACTTTCGTGAATTGCCGGACGAATCGAAACTTTTGACGAGTTCCGCTACCCTAAAACTAAACGTTGACGGACCACCAGAACGTATCGCGCGAGCGTACTTGCAAGCAAGCTTTTCATTTTGTCCCCTTGCCGGTTTACCCGGCAGGAACACACGTTTTGAAATCAGCAAATCGGCAATCGGAAATGGCTCCCTTGCCAGACGCAAAGAATTTCGCCTTTGATCTAGAACTCGCTGAGTTCCATCCAGCGTTCCTCGGCGGCTTCCAGTTCGCTACCGATCTTGGTCAGTTCCTCGTGTAACCGAACGGCTTCTTTGGGGTTCGTTTCGGTCAACAATTTCGCGTTGATGGCTTTCTTTTCGTCGTCCAATTGGGCGATCTTCTTTTCCAGATTCTTGATTTCCTTTTCGGCCTTTCGCGATTCCCGTTGGTTCGATCGATAGTCTGTTGATGTGGCCAATTTGACCGGCGGCGGCGATGACGGCTTTCCCGCCGCCTTGTTGCGTTCGCGTTCGCCTTGATCGATTTCCCCTTCGACACTTTGCAAGTAGGACTCGTAATTGCCGAAATAATTCTTGACGGTCCCGTCGCGGACTTCGATCACATTGGTCGCGACGCGTTGCATAAAGTGTCGATCGTGAGACGTAAAGATCACCGTGCCTTGATAATCGATCAATGCATCCGCCAGCGCCTCGACGGTTTCGACATCCAAGTGGTTACCGGGTTCGTCCAAGACCAGAACATTGGCGGTCCCCAACAACAATCCGGCCATGCACAATCGAGCCCGTTCGCCCCCGGAAAGCACCTTGACCTTCTTGTTGATGTGCGAATCGCGGAACAATAGTGCCCCGGCCATCGCCAGACAATCTTGACGCGTGGTGTCCGGGTTTGATTCGTATTCCAGGTGCTCCAGGACGGTGCGTCGATCGTCCAGGCTGGTGTAAACGTGCTGGGCGTACGTCCCTAATTCAGTCGCGTGCCCCCATTTGATCGCGCCGTGAATCGGTTTCAGCGAATCGACCAGTGTGCGTAGCAGCGTTGTTTTTCCTTGGCCGTTGTCGCCCACGATTGCCGCCCGTTGACCGTGTTCGATCTCCAACGAAATATTGTCCGCAACGGTGTGCCCCGGGTAACCGATCGCCAACTCTTCGCATCGCATCACAGTTCCCTGGCGAGCGCTGACGCGTGGCGCTCGAATTCTGACGGTCGGTTCATCGACCTCGACTTCACTGGTCTGCAACCGCTCCAATTGTTTTGCCTTGCTGCGCGCCTGGCTGGCCGTGGCGGCGTTGGCGCGATTCTTGTCAATGAACCGTTGCAACTGTTTTTGCTTGGAGATCACCGTTGCATTGACCCGGCGATCGTGTTCGCGCCGCTCCTCGCGAAATTCCAAAAACCGGTCGATCGGACCGGGATACATTGTCAATTGACCACGCGATAGCTCCAACGTTTGTGAGCACGTCGCTTTCAAAAAAGCGCGGTCGTGACTGACGATCAATGCCGCCTTGTTGAACGTACGCAGAAAATGCTCCAGCAAAATTTGTGTCCGCAAGTCCAGGAAGTTCGTCGGTTCGTCCAACATCAACATGTTTGGATCGTTCAACAATAAACCCGCCAATTTGACCCGCGTTTGCCAGCCTCCCGAAAGTGATTTGACGGGGCCATTCAAATAATCGCCTTTCAACTCAAACTGGCCGGCGACCTCGCCACACTTCCAATCCGGTTGCCCACTCTCTCGCATCAAAAAATCAAGCGCCGATTCGCCCGGCTGAAACGGATCATGCTGGCGAAGGTAACCGATTCGCAAGCTTGGGTGGTGGATCACCTCACCCCGCTCCAATTCTTCATCGCCCAGAATGGCCCTTAAAAAGGTACTTTTCCCGGCACCGTTTCGACCGATGAAGCCAACTTTGACATCATCGACCAGAGAGACTTCGGCACCATCAAGCAGGACTTGGTCGCCGAAACGTTTGTGGGCGTCTCGGACTTGAATCAATACGGCCATAGCGGCGGTGAAAGCGGGGGCAGGAGAACGAAGACGGAATGGATAAGAGATTACCAAGCTGAGGCCAAATCGTCGACGGACTAGCCGCGTTTGGGCGGCGCGACGGATTTGGCCGGACGACGTTTAATCGGCGCTAACGCGTGCTGAACTTGAAATGCGACGTCGGCGATCAACGTGTCAACGCGGTTGCGGCAGACCGCATAGGCGGCCAGGGCGGGAATCGCAACCACCAAACCGCCGACCGTCGTCACAAGTGCTTGGTAAATCCCTTCGGCCAAATCGCCCGCACCGGCGGCTCCGCGTGTCGCGGCGACTTGCTGGAACGCAAAAATCATCCCCGTAACGGTCCCCAGCAATCCCACCATCGGGGCGATGTTTCCGATCACTGACAAGTATTCAATTCGCCGCATCATCCGCGCCGATTGTTCCGCCAATGCATCCTCGACCGCTTTCTCGACGCCCTGCCATCCGTATTCCATTTCAGCGACACCCGAAAGTAGCACGACGCTCAAGACACTGGGCTCTCGGCG